>DVNP01000028.1 GCA_018714285.1 Candidatus Caccomorpha excrementavium
GGAATTGCGTCCATCGTGATTCCGGAGGATGAAAAAATATCAAAGAAACGGCTGGATCAGGGAATTCTTCCGTCTGACTGGAGGGAGGCGGAAATGGAAGAGGAAAAAGAGGAAGAGGTGTCATTTGACTGTATCCTTGGATTTCCACTCAAGGGAATTCTGAAGACTGCCGCGGAGCGCCTTTTGTTCACTGAGTATGCGGGAGCCCATTTTCGAAGTTACGGGAAGGAGCTTAAGGAAAAAGAGACCTGTCTGGATTATGAGATGGAATATCTGCTTCATGGAAACAGGGAGGATGAAGATAATCTGAATCAGACGGTTGTGAGGATTGTATTGCTGCGCGGGCTGATTAATCTTGCGGCGCTTGCGGCTGATTCCAAAGCGCGCGGGGAAGCATCAGCTCTGGCGAAGGCGGTGTCTGCGGGAATACCGGTATTCATGTTTTTGCTTACAACGCTTCTGCTGCTTTTATGGGCGGCGGAGCTGGCGCTTGTAGAGACGGCGGCAATGCTTGACGGCAAATCCGTTCCGATCATTCCGGACGGGAAGGAGCGCGCGGTTCGGTTTGAAGAGATTTTTACCATGACGCCGTCCGGCATTCGGGCTAGGGCAAAGGCATACGAGTCCGCGGATACCGGGCTCGGGGCCGGATATCCGGAATATGTCAGATTATTTTTAATGATGAAATCCCAAGAGCTTCTGAATTACCGCAGTATGGATCTGATCGAGGTTAATATCAGAGAGCGGTATGACGAGACATTCCGGATGACGGATTGTGTCTGCGGTTTTTTTGCGCAGGTACAGGCATTGATACCGGAACGGTTCCCGCGTTTTCGGCCGTCGGAGACGGATGGGGTCAGGTATCGGATAGAAGCAGAGTTTTGTTATTAATGATTTGGGTGTACCGGGATATCTGTTCTTGCTCGTGAGCGCTGATAACCCATTTTTTATTCTCTCCAGGAACAGGGAAAGGAATCGTAGTATTTTAATTACACGGGCAAGATCAGATATCCCGGTACACCACACAGGCGGAGCCGGAAAGGAATCTGTATGAGGGAAAATGGCAGAATGGCACAGGGGTCTCTGACTGCGGAAGCGGCATTTTCTGTACCGGTAATTTTTATGGCATGGCTCGCGTTTCTTTACTTTTTTCAGATTCTACGTATTCAGGAGGAGCTTCACTACGCGGCCTTCGAGGCGGTAAGGACGGCGGCTGGTTACGGATATCTGGCTTACGAGGCGGGATCTGCCATGGAAACAATATGGGAGGACAGCAGGCTGCCCGCGATGGATGAAGCCGTGACAGAAGAACTGATTCGGGGGCTGGCCGGCGATATATCGGCGGAATTGTTTTATAAGAATATGATGCTGCGCTATCTGGACAGGGAACGGATTGAACACTCCTGTATTCATAGAGGCTTCGCGGGGATCTCGGCTGCCGGTTCCGAGATTCTGACAGAGGATATGTGCGCCCAGGTTGTCCTTCGGTATCGGATTGTAATTCCCGTCCCACTGTTCTCTGAGCTTACAATGCCGGTTACTCAGCGGATTCGGGTTAGAAGCTTTACGGGAGAAGGAGATATGCCGGAGACTGACGGATCGGGCGGGGAAGGGGAGGACGCGGAGGCAAAAGCATATATTGTCGGGAACGGACAGGTCTATCACACGAAGCCAGACTGTACCTATATCAGAATATCGGTTACATCGGAGAGATATGAGAATCTGCCGGAGCTGAGAAATGAGAGCGGGAAGAGGTATGAGAAATGCCGGTATTGTTCCGCACAGCAGGAGCCCTCTGACAGGATTTATATCACAAGGTATGGAGAAGTTTATCATTCTGATCTGAACTGCTCCAGAATTAAAAGAACCGTCAGGACAATCAGCATGGCACAGGCCCGGGAAACATACCGCATCTGTTCAAAATGCGCGAAAGAGGAGAGGGAAGAATGATGGTTGCTGCAGCAAGAAATCTGATTATCGCCGGGCTGCTGCTGTATGGCTCAATCGGTGATATCAGGAGCCGGAAGATTCGCCTGTATCCGGTTCTGTACGCGGGAATCGCGCTGATTGTGTGCGCCGCCGCAGACGGATCGGCGTTTGACGAGGCTCTGAAAGGGATGGCGGCGGGAGGCGTTATGCTTCTGATAAGCCGGATTACGGGAGGAAAGATCGGAGAAGGGGATGCCTGTATTCTGTGTGTTACGGGAATCGGAGCAGGTCTGATTAAGAATCTGGAAATGCTGTGCATGGGGTTCCTCCTTGCGGCTGTCGTGTCGGGAGTTTTATTCATTACAGGCAGGGCGGGAAGGAATACAAAGCTGCCGTTTGTACCGTTTCTGCTGGCAGGGTACCTGATCGCCGCGCCGGTATAAGGAGGAGATGATTATTTTGAAGAAATCAGGACAATGGACGCGGGAACTGGATGCAAGCCTGACCGCGGAAGCGGCGCTGCTGTTTCCGGTTCTGATATTCATTATATTCTGCATAATTTTTATGAATTTTTACCTGTATGACGAGACATCCGCTGTGATCTCCCTGAATCGGTATGCCTTAATGCTTTCCGGGAATAAGAGGGCAGGGGGCAGCAGGGAGATAAGGGAAAAATTACAGGAGGAGTTTGAGAGAAAATTAGAGGAAAGAGCTTTGCTGCCGCAAAACGTCAGAGTGACGGGAGAGGATTCATTTGGCGGGATTAAGCTGTCTGCGGAGATAATTTTGGAACCGGGGAACAGAATTATGAAGCTGCCTGTCCAGAAGGAAAGACGATATTTTCAGGTATATTCCGGCGCTATGCGGCAGGCCGACAGGGTGAGAATATCGGATATTCTGTGGAACCTGGGAGCAGATATCCTTGCGCAGTCAAAGGAAGAGACTTTGGATACGGGAGATTAAATTTAAGGAGGAAGCCGGATTAGTCGATCGGCAAAAGAAAATGGCGGAGATTCAAGTTGATTATAAACGGGATATGCAGAGCAGTTATCTGGTGATTGAGACTGAGGAGATTCCGGAACGGACCTATCGGCTCCCCATGCTTATGAATAACAGAATCGAGGGGCTTCTGGAGATTGAGTTGCGGACGGTTGACGAGAAAAATGTATATTATTATGATATTTCTTCCAGGCAGTCTTTTGCGTGTATTTATGAGAAAAAGACACTGGACAGTCCGGAGCTGAAGAAGCTGATCAGAGATATAATCTCAATTATCACCCGAGGAAAAGAGTATCTGCTGGACGAAAATGATTTTATTATCCGGCCGGAGTATATTTATCTGTCGATTCCGGCCTGCGAGGTATCCTTGTGTTATCTTCCGGGATATCAAAGGGACATGCGCGGCCAGCTGTCGGGATTATTTGAGGAACTGATGAACAAGGTAAATTATAAGGACGAGGAAGCCGTACTGCTGATATATTCTCTTTATATGGCGGGAAAAGAAGAGCACTGCACCTTTGACAGCCTGCTTGCGCTGTTAAGGGAGCGGGCCGGCAGGACGGTGCCGGTAAAAGAGGAGAGTCCTAGAGGAGAACCGGAACCCCCGGTTTCGGTGAAGGCAGGAGGGTCCAAAGAAGCGGCGAAAGGGCCCGGGGATGTGATACCAAAGAAATTTCACGAGAATCCGGAAGCGGCAGAAAGGGATCCGGACCGAAGGAATTCGGAAACTGACGGAGGAAGGAAGTCCGTATTCATATCTCAGGAACGAAGAAGAAAGAACATTATATTTGGCGCCGCAGGGGTGATCCTTGCTTTCCTTGCGGTTATATATGCAGGAGCAAGGCTGTATGAGAGCGGAACGGCGGAGCCTGAGAAGCTTTATGGAGCGGCAGGCGTTCTGGTAATATCTGCAATTCTGTCCATTAGGGCATTTACTTTGGCATTCCGCCGGCGCGGGCCCGAGATTCGGCCGCTGTATCTGGATACGGAAGAGTTCAGAAAGAGACCGGACAGGGAAGAGGAGATCCCTGCGCAGACGGATTCCCTTGGCGCGGAACCGGAGAGTCCGGTTTTCGAAGAGGCAGAGGAAAGAACGGTTATACTGACAGGGCCTGCGGGGGAGGAATACTGCCTGATTCCGCTTGGAAGGCATACGGATGAGAAGACCCTGCTGGATGAGTTCCCTTATTATATCGGGAAATGGAAGGAGCACGTAAATCTTGTTCTGGATGACAGTACGGTCAGCCGGTTTCATGCTAAGATTACAAAAGAGGAGGATGGACTGTATCTTACGGATCTGAATTCGACCAACGGAACATTCCTGAATCAGGATCGGCTTGCGCCGAACGAAAGGCGGCGGCTGAATCCCGGAGATGAACTGGCCTTTGCGGCAAAGCGGTATCAATTTGGGACGATATGACTGTCGAATTCTCTTGCCTCGGCGGAATGTCCGTTATATAATGAAGATGAAATTTACCTTGCTGGGAAAGGAGCCGTAATATGGGCTATACCTATGTAATGAGCGATATGCATGGGATGTATCATCAGTTTCTTCAGATGCTTGAACAGATATCCTTCTCTGAGGAGGATACGCTGTATGTGCTGGGAGACGTAATCGATCGGGGACGCGGCGGAATAAAGATGCTGCTGGATATTATGTCCAGGGACAATGTGACGATGCTGCTGGGAAATCATGAGGCTATGATGCTGGATGTCGTTACAATGGAAGATCTGAGCGGACCTCTTTATGAAGAACGTATGTTCCGATGGGAGAAGAACGGAGGCGGAGTAACGGCGCACCATTATTTCGGAGAGCTGAATTATAAGACACAGGCCAAAGTGATTGCTTATCTGGAGGACTGCCCGTTGTATCTGGATCATGTTACGGCAGGAGGGAAGAGGTTTTGCCTGGTGCATGCCTGTCCGGATCTGAACGGATATGCGGATGGAATTACGGATGAGCGGGTGACATGGAACAGCCTCGTGCAGCTTACGCCGGAATACCGGAAGAAGCTTCTTGAGGTGCTTTTATGGACAAGAGCGGAAGGGACCATGGAATTCCCGGAAGGGCAGACGGTGATTTTCGGACATACGCCGACCCTGTGGTATCAGCCCGGATCGCCGATGCGGTTCTGGCATGGGAAGAATTGTATTGATATTGACTGCGGATGCAGTTATCTGGCACACGATAATAACCAGGGATGTCTTGGCTGTCTGCGCCTTGAGGATATGACGGAATTTTATGTCAGTTAGAATAGGAACGGCTGTATGAGAAACGAAGCCGGGCAGACGGGAGGACTGCGGGAATCTGCGGGTCCGGCTGCCCGGCTTTTAATATTGTCAGAAGCGAAAGGATAGGGTGGCGGAATTGAAACGGTATGACTGTATCATTATCGGAGCGGGAGTGACAGGGTGTGCCGCGGCAAGAGAACTTTCGAGGCAGAACAGAAGCATTGCGGTGCTTGAACGGCGTTCGGATGTATGTGAAGGTACGTCGAAGGCGAACAGCGGAATTGTGCATGCGGGGTTCGACGCGGAACCGGGAACCTGGAAAGCCGGAATGAATATGGCAGGGAACCGGATGATGGAGCAGCTGTCAAAAGAGCTTGATTTTCCGTTCCGGGTCAATAAAACGCTGGTACTGGCCTTTGAGGAATCGGAGAAGGAGGGGCTTTTAAAGCTTTTTAACCGTGGAAAGAGGAATAAAGTCCCGGGCCTTTCGATTCTTGACGGGGATAAGGTAAGAGAGCTTGAGCCTGCCGTATCGGATAAGGTTTGCGCGGCTTTGTACGCGCCGACGGGAGGAATCGTATGTCCCTTTGAAATGACAATTGCCTATGCGGAGAATGCGTACAGGAACGGGGTCAGTTTTTTTCTGGAGCATGAGGTCGTCCGTATTGTGAAAAAAGGAATTGCCGGACATACCTATCAGATTGAGACGGACAAAGAAACCTTTGAGGCGCCAATCGTGGTGAACGCAGCCGGAGTATATGCGGATGTATTACATAATATGGTAAGCGGGCAAAAGCTTCATATTACGCCGAGACGGGGAGAGTACCTCCTGTTTGATAAATCGGCGGGCACGATGGTATCTCATACGATCTTTCAGCTTCCGGGACCGAACGGAAAAGGGGTGCTGATAACGC
The DNA here is from genome assembly GCA_018714285.1 of Candidatus Caccomorpha excrementavium. Classification (GTDB taxonomy): domain Bacteria; phylum Bacillota; class Clostridia; order Lachnospirales; family Lachnospiraceae; genus Caccomorpha; species Caccomorpha excrementavium. The sequence continues at coordinate 6,075 of DVNP01000028.1, forward strand.
CGACCGTGCACGGGAATCTGCTTGCCGGTCCTACCGCCATGGATATAGAGGACAGGGAAGGAGTGGATACAACCCGGGAAGGACTGGATGAAATCGTTGAAAAGGCAAGGAGAAGCGTTCCAGGGCTTCCTCTTGACCGGGTTATTACTTCTTTTGCCGGACTGAGAGCGCATGAAGCGGGAAGAGATTTTATAATCGGGGAATGTCCGGATGCGGAAGGCTTCTTTGACGCGGCCGGAATTGCGTCTCCGGGTCTGACAGGCGCGCCCGCAATTGCCGTGTATCTTGCGGATCTGATAGAAAAGCGGTATCCCGCGGGAAGAAAGGAAGGATTCGTTCCTGAGAGAAAGGGAATGATCCATCTGTCAGATCTGTCCGTACCGGAGAAGCTTCGGATCATTCAGAGTAATCCTGCTTATGCGGAAGTGATCTGCCGTTGCGAGACAGTGACGGAGGGAGAGATCATAGATGCCATACAAAGACCGCTCGGAGCGAGAACGATTGACGGAATCAAGAGGCGGACCAGAGCGGGCATGGGCAGATGCCAGGCGGGCTTCTGTACTCCGAAGATCATTGATATTCTGGCAAGAGAGCTGAATCTGAGGCCGGAGCAGGTTACAAAATGCAAGGGAGACTCCGCGCTGCTGACAGGAAGGACGGGAGAAGCCTATGAGATATGAGATCGCGATAATCGGCGGCGGACCTGCCGGGCTTGCTGCGGCCTGCGCAGCAAAAGAAGCGGGATGCGGCAGTATTCTGATTCTGGAGAGAGATCGGGATGCGGGAGGAATTCTGAATCAGTGTATTCACAACGGATTCGGACTCCATACCTTCGGAGAGGAGCTGACAGGGCCGGAATATGCGGCAAGATATGTGGATAAAGCACGGCGGCAGGGGATAGAATGCCGGTTGAACACCATGGTTGTGGATATTTCTCCCGACAAGGTGATTACTGCAATGAGCCGCAGGGAAGGGTTGTTTACCATTGAGGCGGAAGCCGTGATTCTGGCGATGGGGTGCAGGGAACGTTCAAGAGGCGCACTGTCCATTCCAGGCTTTCGCCCTGCGGGAATCTATTCCGCGGGAACAGCGCAGCGTCTGATCAATATAGAGGGAATGATGCCGGGGAGGGAGGTTGTCATTCTAGGCTCGGGAGATATCGGACTTATTATGGCAAGAAGGATGACGCTTGAAGGGGCGAGAGTAAAGCTTGTGGCGGAGCTGATGCCTTATTCGGGCGGACTGAAGCGCAATATTGTACAATGCTTGGATGATTTCGGAATCCCTCTCAGGCTGTCACACACCGTAATCGGAATCCATGGAAGAGAGAGGCTGACAGGAGTGACAGTAGCAGAAACCGATCATAACAGAAGGCCGGTACCGGGGACGGAGGAAAGGATAGACTGCGATACGCTGCTGCTCTCGGTCGGATTGATTCCGGAGAACGAGCTTTCACGGGGAATGGGACTGAAGATGGATCCGGCAACAGGCGGACCCGTTGTCGGAGAGAATCTGGAGACCAGTGCGGACGGAGTATTTGCGTGTGGAAATGTTCTGCATGTGCATGATCTGGTGGATTATGTATCGGAAGAAGCGGCGTCGGCGGGAAGGAATGCCGTAAAATATATAAAGGACAGGCGATCAGGGAAAAGAGAGAGCGGAAGAAGAGTCCGGCTGCGGGCGGGCAAAGGAGTGCGTTACACGGTTCCGGGTTATCTTGAGCCGGAGCATATGGATGAATCTGCGGTCATACGCTTTCGGGTCAGCAATGTATACCGTGAGGCTTACGTGGGTATCTGTTTTGACGATATCTGCGTGAAACAGCAGAGAAAGCATGTTCTTGCGCCGGGAGAGATGGAGCAGATCAGGCTGTTAAAAAAGGATATCGAAAGATATCCCGGGCTGTCAGAGATTACGATCCGGGTGGAAGCAGGAGCAGGTTCTAATCAGGCTGCGCTCTAATCGGTGGCCGGGAAACGGAGAAGAATATGGAAAAAGAATTGATCTGCATCGGATGTCCGATTGGATGCAGTATGACGGTTTTTGCGGAAGGAGAGGGAGAAGAGCGGAGGATAACGGTCAGCGGTAATACCTGTAAGAAAGGAAGGGAATACGCCGTGAAGGAAATTACGAATCCGACGCGGATTGTAACGTCTACGGTCCGGGTCAGAGACGGAGAAGCGCCGGTTGTGCCCGTTAAGACACAAAACGATATTCCGAAGGATAAAATAGCCGAATGCATCCGCGAAATCAAGAGCATATGCGTACAGGCGCCCGTCCGGGCAGGGGACTGTATTATTGAGGATACAGCCGGTACGGGAGTCCGGGTGATTGCGACAAAAAGCTGCGGGCAAAAATTGCATGTAAAGGACAGACATGATATAATAGCTGAAAATTAACCAAATTACGGAAAGGCGGAACAATATGAAGTACGTCATGGCGCTGGATCAGGGAACAACAAGCTCCCGGTGTATATTGTTTAACAAGAGCGGCCGGATTTGCAGCATCGCGCAGAAGGAATTCCGGCAGATATATCCGAAGCCCGGCTGGGTGGAGCATAACCCGACGGAGATCTGGTCTTCTCAAATCAGCGTGGCGGCCGAAGCGATGGCGCAGGCCGGCGCGGACGCGAAAGACATTCTGGCAATCGGAATCACCAATCAGAGAGAGACGACGCTTGTATGGGATCGTCATACCGGGCAGCCTGTGTATAACGCAATTGTATGGCAGTGTCACAGAACGGCGGATATGATTGAGACGCTTGGGAAGGATGGCTTCGATACGGTAATCCGAAGAAAGACCGGGCTGGTGCCGGATGCATATTTTTCTGTTACGAAGCTGAAATGGATCCTGGATCATGTAGAAGGAGCAAGGAAAAGAGCGGAGGCGGGAGATCTGGTGTTCGGGACGGTAGATACCTGGCTGATCTGGAATCTGACAAAGGGAAGGGTATTTGTCACCGATTATTCCAATGCCTCAAGAACCATGATGTTCGATATCCACAGACTGAAATGGGATGAAGAAATCCTTGAATATTTTGACATTCCTGCCTGTATGCTGCCCGTGGTAAAGCCTTCGAGCTGCCTGTACGGAATGACGGAGAGCGGTCTGCTTGGCGGGGAAATACCGATTGCCGGAGCCGCGGGAGATCAGCAGGCGGCCCTGTTCGGTCAGTGCTGCTTTGATAAGGGAGATGCAAAGAACACATACGGAACCGGATGCTTTCTGCTTATGAATACGGGCAATGAGCCTGTGGAATCGAAGAACGGTCTGCTGACTACGATTGCGGCAAGTCAGGAAAATCAGATTGAATATGCGCTCGAGGGTTCGGTATTTGTGGCAGGGGCAGCGATTCAATGGCTCAGAGACGAGCTTCGGATGCTGAAAAGCGCGCCGCAGTCCGAGGAGTATGCGAAACGGGCAGAAGACTGCGCGGGGGTCTACCTGGTTCCGGCATTTACCGGACTGGGAGCGCCATACTGGGATCCGTACGCGAGGGGAACCATGGTCGGAATGACAAGAGGATTTAATAAAGAGAACATGGTTCGCGCCGTGCTCGAATCCATTGCCTATCAGACCAGTGATGTACTCCGCGCAATGGAACAGGATCTGGACGCTCTGCTGACTGCTTTGAAGGTGGACGGAGGAGCGAGCGCCAATAATTTTCTGATGCAGTTTCAGGCGGACATTCTGAACGCGCAGGTACGGAGACCGGGATGTATTGAGACTACCGCTCTCGGAGCGGCGTACCTTGCGGGGCTTGCCGTCGGATACTGGAAGAATCGGGACGAGATTCGGGACAACTGGGATCTGGAGGCTGAATTCCTTCCCTCGATGGCGCAGGAAAAGAGGACAGAGCTTCTTAAGGGATGGGAGCGTGCGGTCAGGTGCGCGAGATATTGGGCGTCGCTGAAAGAACAGTGAAGGCCGGGGAGAAATTATGTCTGCGAAAGAAGGGGCGGCGCAGGCGGGAATGGAGAGAACGGTGTGATATTAAATCAATTGCAGAATGAACTTACAAAGGATGGATACCGGCAGCTCATGGTAAATGTACCGGGAATTTACCTGTATTGCACGGTATGGGAGCGGGAGTATTATGCGGTATTGATTGTGGATCATGAGAGAAGGCGCGATCTGACACAATGGCAGTATGCCAACCTCTGCCGGCAGGTCCGTTCTAATTTCGAGAAGCAGGGACATTCGGTTCATGTGCTGGGAATTATCTGTACTAGCGATCCGGATCAGATGGTCGGATTCGGGTATGAGGATACCTGGATTGTGGATCTTGCGCATCTCAGGCTGATACTGTATGAGAACCAGACAGGCAGGTTCCTGAATGTGCGTCCGATGATAGAGCGGATTCTGGACGAGACGGCAGGACGCATAGAAAAGCCGAGAGAATCCCTGATCAGCAGAGCAAAAAAGTGCCGTTATTTTAGTCCGGTTAATACATTAATGATAGCAATTAATGTAATTGTTTTCTTCCTTACAGTGAGGCATACGTACAGCAATCGCTATCTGGTGGAGCACGGAGCGCTTTACTGGCCCTATGTGATTGGAGAGGGAGAGTATTACCGGCTGTTTACCTATATGTTCCTTCATTCCGGGTACAGCCATATTGTGAATAATATGCTGGTATTGCTGTTTATAGGCGACAATCTTGAGCGGGCCGCGGGAAAGATCCGGTATCTGATTATTTATCTGGGCTCCGGCATAATGGCGGGAGTGGTATCCATGCTGTGGAATATATATCAGCAGGAGCAGGTGGTGTGTGTCGGAGCGTCCGGCGCGATATTCGGAGTGGTAGGTGCGGTTGCCTTTATTGTAATCATCAATAAAGGCCGGCTGGAGGATATCAGCGGCAGACAGATTATCCTGTTCGTCATTCTTTCGCTGTACGGAGGTTTGACCAGTCAGGGAGTTGATAATGCGGCTCACATCGGCGGCCTTGTAACCGGAGCCATCCTTGCGGCTGTATTGTACCGCAGAAAAAAGAAGGCTCCGGCCCGGATAGAACAGGCCACTGCAGAGAGCAGAGAGTAATCCGTTACAGAAGCAGCAGCATAAGCGAGGGATCCTGATGAGCGCTTCCGATCAGATACAGAGTGTAGCTCATATTTTCCGCAATATAGAAGTTGCCGCTGACAAGAGTATTACCTGAACAGCTGCCGGGACCTCCCCCTATAATAATTGGAATAATCTGGATCATCCGGCTCTGCCTTGGAGAGGGAAGAGGCGTTGGGCATTGTGAGCGGTCGGTAACGACGATGTTATAATTTCCGGGCATGATTTGACGATAGTTCGTTATGGCCGCATAGCTGACATTTGAGAACAGAATCCTGCTGTCAGCCAGAAGAAAATTAACCGTCGGCACATCATATGAGAGATTGACCGCGCGAATGCAGGACTGGTAGATGCTCTTATCGCACCCGGCGTCCTCAATCAGATACAGAACAAGGCCGCCGGGCGAATTCAACAGGGCAATGGTATAAACTTTGTCCTTAAGGAAACGGAAGGCAGACTGATTCAGTATGCTGTAAGGATAGGCGGAATTCCGGATCGTGATGGTACGCAGGCCGGCCGGTTCCATTGTATAGGTGGTGCTCTGCCCGAAGGACAGACCGTTGATAATCAGGTTTGATCCCAGGATGACGTTGACCGGCGGCGTATCGACTGCGGCAAACAGAAAGCGGATATTGCAATAGCCCGCGGCAGGGAACGAAGGAAACGAATCTTCCGGAGTGACGCTGATATCGGGCGTGGTACTGACGCCGGGAGGAGCGGGAACGGCGGGCAGACCTGCGTCAATATCCGGTTCCGGCGTAACTCCGATATCAGGCGTGGTACTGACGCCGGGAGGAGCGGGAACGGCGGGCAGATCGGCGTCAATATCCGGTTCCGGTGTAACTCCGATATCAGGCGTGGTGCTGACACCGGGAGGAGCGGGAACAGCCGGCAGATCGGCATCTGCGTCTGCCGTTCTTCCAGCGGGAAGCTCCGAATAAGAAGCGGCCTGCGCTTCTGATCGGCCATACGTATTCATATTACCTGCTCCCCTGGCAGCAAGCGCGGGTTTGAGCATAATTCCATTGCGATACATGGCAATATAATTCCCTTCAGGCTATAAGGTATAGTCCATTATATGCATCCAGAAAAATAATGACACAGAAATTCCGTAACATGAAATAAGAGCGCCCTTCATAAGATTAGAGGAGAGGTGCAGGCCGGGAAAGCCGGGCGGCACGAAAATCTTTTCCGGTCGGAGGAATATAATGTGGAAGATAAAGTTCAGGAAGTATATAACCAGTATGAGCTGAAGATTTACAACACATACCGGGCCAGAGGTGCCGTGGTGCTTGAAACGGAGGATGGCCTCAAGCTGTGCAGAAGCTTCGCGGGAAGTGAGAAGAGACTGGAATTTGAGGACTGTGTGAAGAGACATCTGATTCGTCTGGATGTCAGAAATGTGGATGGATTCGTGAGAAACCGGGACGGAGGGCTGATCAGCCGGGATTCGTGCGGCGAGAGTTATGTAATCCGGAACTGGTTTGAAGGTGAAGAATGTAATCTGAAGAGAGAACAGAGAGCATATGGCGCGGCGGCAAATCTGGCCTGGATTCATGCGCACCTTCGGGGCGTATCCGTACCGGAGGAGCTGACATTCGGCAGCAGGATGAAAAATCAACAGGAAATCTTCCAAAAGCGCAGCAGAGAATTAAAGAGAGTGAAGTCCTATCTTCGGGAAAAGAAACAGAAGAACCTTTTTGAAACCCAGTATCTGAAGATGTGGGAATCCTTCTATGATCAGGCATGTCAGGCATATGAGATGCTGATAGAATCCGATTGTGACGGTCTCTGGCAGGAGGCATATGAGGAAGAGCTGGTGTGTCACGGCAATTATAATTATCATAATATTCTGATTATAAAGCCGGGAGAACCGGGAAGAGCGGGCTGTCTGGCTGCGGCAGAGCTTGATGTGCCGGCGGAATATGCCACTACTAATTTTGATAAGGCGGCGTACGGTCCGCAGATTACGGATTTATATCAATTTTTGCGTAAGGCGATGGAAAAAAATGAATGGGATACGGAATATGGAATGAGGGTAATCGAAGAATATAACAAGCTTCGGCCTGTGAATTCTTCGGAGCTTCGGCTGCTGTACATATTGCTGTTATATCCCGAAAAGTTCTGGAAAATTACAAATTATTATTATAATAATAAAAAGTCTTGGATTCCACAGAAAAATATACAAAAGCTGATGGTTTTAAAAGAACAGATAATTCCTAAAGAAAGATTTTTAAAGGAGCTTTATGCAGCTATTTAGTCAGGTTATCTTCCGGCGCCGGGGGCTTTCGCAAAAAATTACATGGCAAAGCTCCCCGGCCCTTATGAGAAGAAATAGAATTTATTACATAGATTCTTTTAGTTTTTTATGGAAATATGAAGAACGTTATGGTATAATCAAGGTAATGAAAAAGAAGGAGGATTCTTTATGGAGTACATGGCTGTTTATCAGGAGTGGCTGGACAACCCGTATTTTGATGAAGCGACAAAGGAAGAGCTTAGAAGCATACGTAATGATGAGAACGAGATTAAGGAACGCTTCTATACAGAACTCGAATTCGGTACGGCAGGACTGCGCGGCGTGATTGGAGCAGGAACAAACCGCATGAACATATATACGGTCCGCAAGGCAACGCAGGGGCTTGCCAATTATATTATCAGGTCGGGAAATCAGGCCAGGGGCGTATGCATCGCTTATGATTCACGCCGGATGTCGCCGGAATTCGCGGATGTTGCCGCGCTTTGTCTTGCGGCTAACGGAATTAAGGCTTATGTATTCGAATCGCTTCGCCCGACGCCGGAGCTTTCCTTTGGTGTACGCGAATTAAAGTGTGTTGCCGGAATCAATATTACGGCCAGCCACAACCCGCCGGAGTATAACGGCTATAAGGTATACTGGGAAGACGGTGCCCAGATTACGCCTCCCAACGACACCGGAATTATGGCGGAAGTGAAGGCCGTTACCGATTATGCGTCAGTGAAGACAATGGATAAGGACGCTGCGGTCAGGGCCGGTTTATATGAGGTAATTGGAGCCGAGATTGATGATAAATATATTGCGGCTCTGAAGAAGCAGGTGATCCATCATGACAGCATTGCGGCAGAGGGCAGGAATTTGAAGATTGTATATACCCCGCTTCACGGAACCGGCAATATACCGGCCAGGAGAGTGCTTGCCGAGCTTGGATTTGAGAATGTCTATGTTGTGCCTGAGCAGGAGCTTCCGGACGGGGAATTCCCGACAGTCAGCTATCCGAATCCCGAGGCTGCGGAAGCGTTTGAGCTTGCGTTAAAGCTGGCGAAGGAAAAGGATGCGGATCTGGTGCTTGCGACCGATCCGGACGCGGACAGGCTTGGAGTATATGTTAAGGATGCGAAGAGCGGAGACTATATTCCTCTGACCGGCAATATGTCCGGATGCCTTCTTGCGGATTATGAGCTGAGCCAGAGAAAAGAGCGCGACGGCAGCCTTCCCGCGGACGGCGCTCTGATCAAGACTATCGTAACCTCGAACATGGCAGATGCTATCGCAAAGTATTACGGCGTCAGGCTGATAGAGGTTCTGACCGGATTCAAGTATATCGGACAGCAGATTCTGGGATTTGAGAACAGCGGGAAGGGAACGTATCTGTTCGGCTTCGAGGAGAGCTACGGCTGTCTGATCGGAACGCATGCAAGAGACAAGGATGCGATTGTTGCTACCATGGCTCTGTGCGAGGCGGCCGCTTATTATAAGACAAAGAACATGACTCTCTGGGACGCGATGATTGCGATGTACGAGAAGTATGGATATTACAAGGATGTTGTGACATCGATTACCATGAAGGGAATTGAAGGCCTGGATAAGATTCAGAATATCATGAATGAGCTGAGAAAGAATCCTCCGACTCAGATGGCAGGCTATGAGGTGCTGTCCGCGAGAGATTACAAGGCAGACACCGTTCGGAATCTGAAGACCGGCGAAGTAACGCCGACCGGCCTGCCTGCCTCCAATGTGCTCTATTACGATATGACCGGCAATGCATGGCTCTGCGTCAGACCATCCGGTACGGAACCGAAGATTAAGTTTTATTTCGGAATCGTAGGCAAATCCCTTGAAGATGCAGACGCAAAGGCAAAGGAAATGGCTGAGGCAGTCAGCGGACTGGTAGAGAAGCTTTCCTGATAATCGGTTAACAAAAGGCCGCAGAATACGGCATGAGAGAATTTCTCATGGCAGTTTCTGCGGCCTTTTCCGGGTTCATATTACAATTTGAGCACAACCGGGCAGTGATCGCTGCCCATGACCTGATCCAAAATCTCGCTTTCAATAAGACGGCTTTTCAGACGTTCTGAGACCAGAAAATAATCAATCCGCCATCCGGCATTCTTCTCGCGCGCGTGGAACATATAAGACCACCAGGTATATCTGCCGGCCGCGTCCGGATTAAAATAACGGAACGTATCAATGAAACCGCGGTTCAGAAATTCTGTCATTTTGGAACGCTCCTGATCGGAGAAGCCGGCATTTCCCACATTGGTCTTCGGATTCTTCAGATCGATCTCCTGATGAGCAACATTCAAATCGCCGCAGACAATGACCGGCTTGCCGGCGTCAAGGGACTGTATATAGGATTGAAATGCGTCCTCCCAGGCCATCCGGTAATCAATCCGGGCGAGCTCGCGCTGTGAATTCGGAGTATAAACCGTAACAAGCCAGAAATCCGGATATTCCGCAGAGATCACGCGTCCCTCCGAATCATGCTCTTCGATCCCGATACCATAGGATACCGAGAGAGGTTTTTCCTTTGTAAAAATGGCGGTTCCCGAATAGCCCTTTTTCACGGCATAGTTCCAATAGCAATAATACCCGTCAGGCGAGAAATCAAGTTGTCCGGGCTGCAGCTTGGTTTCCTGAATACAGAACATATCCGCATCCGCCTCTTTGAAAAATCCGGCGAAGCCCTTGTTCATGCAGGCGCGAAGCCCATTCACATTCCAGGAGACTAACTTCATACAAAACCTCTCTTTCTGGCGCGTCAGCGCCCTGAATTATTCTTATTTTATCTGTTGTGACAATAAAATGCAAGTCCATCCGGCGTATGGGCAGCTTTATTGACATGAATAAAAAAACAGGATATAATAGGAACTGCCGACAGCAAAACGGCCATGCGGGAATCC
>DVNP01000244.1 GCA_018714285.1 Candidatus Caccomorpha excrementavium
GGCCCAGTCAAAGTGTACGCCGTCCACGATTACGCCGCCGCCCTGTACCGCGTGGCCGTCCATATATTTCGTTGTCGAATGGATTACAATATCCGCGCCGAACTCAATCGGACGGCACAGAATCGGAGTGGCGAACGTATTGTCTACAATAAGGGGAACTCCGTTCTCATGAGCGATCTGCGCGAATTTTTCGATATCAAATACAGTCAGAGCCGGATTGGCGAGCGTCTCTCCGAAAACAGCCTTGGTATTCGGCTTGAACGCCTTCATAATCTCTTCCCTGGGAGCGTCCGCATCCACCCAGATACATTCGATTCCCAGCCTTTTTAAGGTAACTCCGAACAGGTTGATGGTTCCGCCGTAGATTGTGGATGCCGCGATAAAGCTGTCCCCCGCGCCGCACAGATTCAGGATGGCAAGCAGGGAAGCCGCCTGTCCGCTTGTGGTCAGCATGGCGCCGGAGCCTCCCTCTAACGCCGCGATCTTCTTCTCCACCGCATCGCAGGTCGGATTCGCAAAGCGCGAATACATAAATTCGGTCGGCATGTCAAACAGCGCCGCGATATGCTCGGTCGAATCAAAGCAGTAAGTTGTGCTTTGCACGATGGGTACGACTCTTGGCTCGCCGTTCTTCGGCGTATACCCCGCGTGCAGGCATTTGGTTTCGATTTTTGCGTCTTTACTCAGTTCTTTCATGTCAATCCTCCAAACTGTATCTGTATTCTGATATATCCTGAGATTACCATTCCAATGAATCATGCTCCTGGGTCTTATCCCTCAGCAGCAAATCGGATACGGCCGCTGCAGCTGATTTTCCTTCGAACAGAACCAGGTTAATCTGTTCCACAATCGGCATGGCCACATTATATTTGCGCGCGAGTGCAAGCGCCGCCCTGGCGGAGTAGACGCCCTCCACAACCTGATTGACCTCTTTCATTGCCTCTTCCATTGTATAACCCTTGCCAATCAGATATCCGGCATTCCGGTTACGGCTGTGATGGCTGGTGCAGGTTACGAATAAGTCGCCCACGCCTGACAAACCGGAAAAGGTCTCGATTTTTCCGCCCATTTTAATGCCCAGTCTGCCAATCTCGGCGATTCCCCTTGTCATAAGGGCTGCCTTTGTATTGTCGCCGAATCCCAGTCCGTCCGCAATGCCTGCCGCAAGGGCAATAACATTCTTTAACGATCCGCCCAGCTCGATGCCGATCACATCCGGACTGGTATAGATGCGGAAAAATTCGTTCATAAAAGCGTCCTGAATGAAGGCAGCCGTCTTCTTCGTGCGGGCGCCGGCAACGCATGTCGTCGGAATTCCGCGGCTCACCTCCTCCGCGTGACTCGGCCCGGACATTACGGCAATATCGGCTCCGGGAAGCTCTTCTTCCAGAATGGCGGAAAGGGTATAAAGAGTGCCTTCCTCAATTCCCTTCGCCACGTTGACGATGATCTGCCCCTCTTTGATATAGGGCCTGCATTTCTTTGCGGTCTCCCTGACATAGGGGGAAGCGACGGCAAATACAATCAGATCCCGGTTCGAACAGGCCTCGTTCAGCTCTCCCGTAATCCGGACGCTCTTAGGAAGCCGCGCTCCCGGCAGATTTCTGATCTGATCCGGCGCTTCCGTCAGCGCCTTCCTTTCCCGCTCAAGAGCGGACCAGATGGTTACCTCATGGCCGTTGACGGCCAGTACGATTGCAAGCGCGGTTCCCCAGGTACCGCCGCCGATGACACTGGTTTTCATGATTTTGATGTCCCGTCCTTTCCCTTATTATTTTCCTGCTCCGTATCTTTGGAGGAAATCTTAACTCTTTGCCCAAGCTTATTCTCTGTTCCGTTCAGAAGCCGCCTGATATTGGTACGATGCATATAAAACGCGGAGACTGTATAGAGCAGGCTGACGGCCAGCATATGGAAATCTCCCGGATTCGTAAATCCGACCCAGCACGGGAACAGTACGGCAAGCAGCAGAGATCCCAGCGAAACATACCTTGTAATCCCAACCGCTCCGAGAAACAGCACGGCTGCGATCGGGAAGATACGGATATCAAACGCAAGCATGGCGCCGCCCGTTGCGGCAATTCCTTTTCCTCCCTTAAAATGGAGCCAGACCGGATAATTGTGTCCAAGCACAACGCCGAGCCCTGTATACAAAACCAGGAGCTGGCTCCTTTCGTATTCCATATCCGGGAAGAGCAGATACCGGACGGCCAAGATTGGGATAACAGCCTTTAGAATATCTCCAATCAGAGTTAGAGCGCCTGCCTTCCAGCCCAGGGTACGCAGCGCGTTGGTCGTTCCCGCGTTCCCGCTTCCGTACCTGCGGATATCGACGTGATTCGCCTTTCCGATCAGATATCCAGTCGAAATACAGCCGAATGCATACCCAAGTACGATACAGATTATAATTCGCAATAACATAGTTTTACATCCCCCTTATTGTTCCTTTTCCTTTCTTTCCCGGATAAAAAACTTAATCGAGGTTCCGGAAAAACCAAAAGCTTCCCGTATTTTATTCTCGATATATCTGGTATAAGAAAAATGCATCAGATCCTTGTCATTCACGAAGATGACGAAGGTCGGCGGCTTGACCGCTACCTGTGTGATATAATACAGCTTCAGGCGTTTACCCTTGTCGGAAGGTGGCTGCTGAAGCGCTACCGCTTCTGCCAGAATCTCATTGAGGACACCGGTTGCAACCCGTAAGTTCTGGCTCTGAATCACGAGATCGATCGTATCGAACAGCTTATTCAGCCTCTGTCCGGACAACGCGGATATAAACAGAATCTCCGCATAGGGAATGAAGGAAAGGATCTCCCGTATTTTATCCCGGAAACGATACATGGTTTTGTCGTTCTTCTCTATGGCATCCCACTTGTTCACTGCGACAATGATGCCCTTCCCGCGCTCATGCGCAATTCCAGCTATCTTGGCATCCTGCTCCGTTACGCCCTCAAGCGCGTCGATCACCACAACCACGACATCGGCGCGTTCAATGGCTCCGATACTGCGGACAATGGAGAAATGCTCCAGATCTTCTTTGATTTTGCTCTTCCTTCGGAGTCCCGCCGTATCGATGAAGATATATTCCCTTCCGTGAGACACCACCGTTGTATCGACCGCATCTCTGGTGGTTCCCGCAATATCGGATACGATAACCAGGCTCTCCCCTGTCAGCCGGTTAATAATCGAAGACTTGCCGACGTTCGGCTTGCCGACAATCGCGACTCTCGGACGATCATCCTCTTCTTCCTCATGCCCGGTTTCCGGGAAGTATTTGACAATTTCGTCCAGCAGCTCCCCGAAGCCAAGCTTGGAGGACGCGGAGATCGGGAACGGATCCCCGAGTCCAAGATTATAAAATTCATAGACATCGGCTTCAAACTTCTGAAAGCTGTCCACTTTGTTCACGGTCAGAACGATTGGCTTCATGGAACGCCTCAGCAGCTCCGCCACTTTATAATCGGCGTCTACAAGCCCCTGGCGCACATCCGTCAGAAATACGATAACATCCGCCGTATCAATTGCGATCTGCGCCTGTTCACGCATATAAGTCAGCATCATGTCCTTGCTCTCGGGTTCGATTCCTCCGGTATCGATCATGGTAAACTGCATGTCAAGCCAGGCTATATCCGCATAGATTCGATCTCTGGTTACTCCGGGGTAATCCTTGACAATTGAGATTCTCTCCCCGGCCAGGGCATTAAACAGAGTCGACTTCCCGACGTTGGGCCTGCCGACAATGGCTACGATTGGTTTGTTCATGATGTGTTTTATCTCCTTTTTCTCCGGCCCGCCGCATATTCGGAGGATATCCGTTCTTCCGGAGTTATTCTCCAATCAGGATTCCCGGTTATCATCCATTCCCAGTATGGCGCGAAGTAAATCTGTTCCATCTGATTTTACAATACGAACGGTGGTTTGTAAAGCCTTTTCGATATCAGACACGGTAACGTCATCCAGAAGCACATTCTCGCCGCTCCGCAGCAGGGCGGAGGGAAGCAGAAGCCTGCCGGCAGCCGGCAGGCCTGTCAGCTGTGCAATAATATCCCTTCCGGTTAAAAGCCCTGCCACAGTAATGGACTCGCCGAAGAAATCGTTGCGGATGTCATAGACGGTTACCCTTGTATTCGGAAATTTATCGGGAAGGACTTCAAAGAGCCTGCGCAGTATGGGAGCCATCAGCCTTCCGGTTGCAAGCGCCACATCCCTGCATGCCGAATCCGGCTTCGCGCGGGAGAACGCCTCCGTGAACTCGTCAAGCAGGCTCCGGACCATGCCGACGCCGTTTTCAATCTGCGGATAATTCTCGTAGAAGTCCGCTTCAGGAATCTCCTCCCCGGCAGTCAGATACCACTCGTCGCTGGCAAATACCAGCCGGGTGTTATATCTGCTCTTGTAGTATTCCTGATATTCTCCGATTAAAGCCAGAACATCCCCCGCTTCTTCCCGGCCAAACGGTTCAAGGGGAACCAGGCCGTCCCGGTATTTTGTCAGACCGACCGGAACAACGGATACACTCTGCATTTCAGGAACATATTTCTCAAGATCCCGCAGTGTTCTCCTTAATTCTTCGCCGTCATTATAGCCTTTGCACAGTACAATCTGGCCGTTCATTGTAATTCCGGCCCGGCAGAGACGATCGATTTTCTCAAGGGCGGTTCCGGCGAACCGGTTGTTCAGCATCCGGCAGCGCAGCTCGGGATTGGTTGTATGGATTGAGATATTAATCGGTGAAAGCTTATAAAAAATAATGCGGTCGATCTGTTTATCACTCATGTTCGTGAGCGTGATATAATTCCCCTGAAGAAAGGACAGTCTTGCGTCATCGTCCTTAAAATACAGCGTCTCTCTCATGCCCGGAGGCATCTGATCAATGAAGCAGAAGATACATTGGTTGCGGCAGGAGCGGTACTGGTCCATCAGCTCCTCCGTGAACTCCAGTCCCAGATCCTCCTCGAATTCTTTTTCGATTTCAAGCTCCCACTCTTCTCCGTCCGGTTTTCTTACCAGAACGGTCAGATACTCTTCATTGGTCAGATAATGATAATCCAGAATATCCTCAATCTCTTTTCCGTTCACGGACAGCAGCACGTCGCCGGGAACAAGCTCAAGTTCCGACGCGATACTGCCCGGAAGTACGGTTTTGATTTCATGACCCTTTTTCTTTGGAACGCGCTTCATACGCACCTCCTATAAGCACAGGAACGCGGCCATGCTTCCGCGGTTTCCCCCGCTTCTGCGGTGTGAAAAAAACAGCTCAGGCAGGGACCAGGTACAGGCGCCGGAGATAATGATATGATCCGGACGCAGTCCCGCCTGTGTCAGGACAATCTGGTTGGCCGTCCACAGATCCAGAAGATACCGATCCGGCCGCGTGGACGGACGGAAGCATTCCTCCAGCTGTTCTTTGGTATAATGCGTTCCGAACGCTTCCCTGACCTCGGCTCCTACTTCATAGCAATCCGGCCCGATAGACGGTCCGATCACGGCCACGATATCCTCCCGCCTGCTGTTGTATACCTTTGCAAGCCGGTCAACCGTGACGGCTCCTATACCTGCAGCCGTACCCTTCCAGCCGGAATGAGCCAATCCGATCGCGCGGCGTACGGGATCGACAAAGTACAGAGGAACACAGTCCGCGGCAAATGCAAGAAGCGGCAGATTCTCTTCATCGGTAATATGGCCGTCAATCTCTTCATAATCCCGTTCTCTGCAATATCCCTTCCCTTTATCCGACGCAGACGCGACGCGGATATTGGTCTTATGAACCTGATCGGTAAAGACCAGATCTTCCGGCACAATCCCGATGGCCGAACAGATCCTTCGGTAATTTTCGATCACATTCTCTTCGGAATCGCCTCTGCGAAAGCCGAGATTCATTGTCGCATAACAGCCCTGACTCACTCCTCCGAGCCGTGTGGAAAAGCCGTGCCGGATCCCCAGATCACGCAGAACAGGAAAGAATAAAAAGGGAGTCTCTCCTGTTCGATCCAGCCATGCATGTTCCGTTATTTTTTCATAATTCATACAAATCCATTCTCCCTTTCCGAACGGCGCTCATTCCTTCGCTCGCCGTTTTAATATGCTTCAAACGCATGCTTGATTACGGATATCCTGCTTCCCAGGATTGTAATTACATCAAAACGGCACGGAGTATCCGAAGGAATTCCCTGAGTATACAGATAGTAACGGGCCGCTCTGACAATGCGCCTGATTTTGCGCCGGTCAACGGCCTCCTGCGGCAGGCCGCAGCCACGGGAGGAGCGGTATTTGACCTCTGCAAATACCAGATAACCGTCATTCCTTGCGATAATGTCAATTTCGCCGTTTCTGCAGTAATAATTTCTGGCAAGAATTTCATAGCCCTGACTGCACAGATAATCCGCGGCCAGGATCTCCTTTTCCAGTCCCAGAGCCCGGCGACCGCCTCTGTTATCAGTCTTTGGTTCCTTCCCGGCAGGAGTCTTCTCCTTCAATATCCGCCCCTCCTGTATGCTCCTTTGTCTGTTTAACGTCCAGATTCTTAAGAAAGCTTCTTCTGTGTATCGGACAGGGGCCAAGCTCCTTTAACGCCTTTAGGTGCGCCTCGGATCCGTAGCCCTTGTTGGAGGCGAAGCCATATCCCGGATAAAGCCTGTCGAATTCATTCATCATATGATCCCGCGTTACTTTAGCCACAATGCTCGCCGCGGCAATGGATACGCTGCGGGCGTCCCCTTTAATGATTCCGACCTGCCGGTACGGAATATCCGGAATATGTACCGCGTCCACGAGAAGAAGATCCGGCCTGACCCCCAGGCCGTCCACCGCCTGCTTCATGGCAAGATATGTCGCGCGCAGAATATTGATTTTGTCAATCACGTCATGCGGCACGCAGCCTGTCGAAACAGCGGCGGCCTTTTTGGTAATTTCGGAATACAGCTCCTCTCTCTTTTTCTCCGTAAGCTGTTTGGAGTCATTCAGATATAGAATATTGCAGTCTTTCGGAAGAATGACGGCGCAGGCTACGACCGGCCCTGCCAGAGGTCCTCTTCCTACCTCGTCAATTCCGCAGATCGCGGACAGTTCTCCGTATTTCCGTTCAAATTCCGTCATCTGATACAATCTGGCGAATTCATTCATTAACTGCCCGATCTTCTTTTGCTCTGATTTGATGAAGGAACGGACGGAAGAGCGCGTATCTTCAAGGTAAGGTTCAAGAATCTTAAGATAAGCCGCTTCCTCCCTGCATCCGCTCTGCCTGAGCCTGTCACACTGCGCCGTAACCCGCGCCCGGATATCCGATACGGTTTCTTTTTGTATCTTCCCGTTAACTTGTTCCATTGTGCCCTCCGTGTTCGTTATTCCGGAGATTCCAGAGTAATTCTTCCAAGCCTTCCGTTCCTGAAATCATCCAGTACAAAGCCGGCTGCCCTGTCGTAATCATATTCCCCGCCCTTTTGCAGACATGCTCTTTTTCCGGCAATTCCGGCCAGTGTTTCGGCCGGATCGTCCGTCTCTTCGATGTTATAACGGGCAGATAACGCTCCGTTATATTCGGAATGCAAAAAATCTATCAGCAGCAGAGACAGCTCCCTTGGATTGAGGATCTCGTCATTGATCGATCCGATGAACGCAATCCGCATCCCGACTGCCTGATCCTCGAACTTTGGCCACAGAATCCCGGGCGTATCCAGCAGTTCCACATTCTTATTCAGCCGGATCCATTGCTTTCCCTTGGTGACGCCCGGCTTATTGCCGGTTTTGGTACAGGCTTTGCCGGCAAAGGTATTAATAAAGGTTGACTTCCCGACATTGGGAATACCGACAACCATGGCGCGGATCGGACGGTTCATAATTCCGCGGCTCCGATCGCGCTCAATCTTTTTGGCGCAGGCTTCCTGAATTACCTTATGAACCTCCCCTATTCCGTTTCCGTTCCGGGAATTGACCAGCACGGTAAAGAATCCCTTTGCCTCCAGGGCTTCCTTCCAGAGCGCAGTCTTCTCCGGATCCGCCATATCCGCTTTGTTCAGCAGGATAATTCTGGCCTTATTCTTCGCCAGTTCGTCAATATCAGGATTCTTGCTTGAATGGGGAATTCTGGCATCCACCAGTTCGATTACCACATCGACAAGCTTCATATCCTCCTGCATCTGCCTTCTGGCTCTGGTCATGTGTCCGGGATACCATTGAAAATGCATCGTGTGCTCCTTCCTGATTATTCGTCCACGTCCGCCGGGTTCAGTTTATCTACAAAATTAAACGGAGAAAGCGTAAGCCATGCCTTTCCGATAATATCATCCCTCACAATGCAGCCGATATTCGCAAAACGGCTGTCTTCACTGTTATTCCGGTTGTCTCCGAGCACAAAATACTCGTTCTCATCCAGCGTCAGATCTTCCTCGGCCAGACCGCCGATTCTGACAGCTTCCACATTCATCGGCTCCTGAAGCGCTTCCCCGTTAATATAAACAATTCCGTCCGCAATCCGGACGGTCTCACCCGGCAGGCCAATGACCCGTTTGATATTGTAATAGCTGTGCTCGCTTCCGGACTGACGAAATACGATCACATCATACCTGTCCGGATCTCCAATCCAGTAAGCAATCTTATTAATTACGATTGAGGTTCCGTCCGCAAGGGTCGGTTCCATGGAGGAGCCTGTCATAACGGTCCTCTCTACGGATACATGAATCAGAATCCACGCAAGTCCGACAGCCGCGCCCAGCTGGAGGATCCAGAGAAGAATCCTGAACCAGATCCGCTTCCCAAGGGGCTTATGCTCCCGTTCAAAATCGAATTCCATTGTGACCTCCGCATACCACAATAGCAAAACGGGGTGTTACAATTCAATGCAACACCCCTTTTTCATTCAAGATTACAGACAGAATCAATTATTTAATTAATTCTTTTACCTTGGCCTTCTTACCAATTCTGTTCCTTAAGTAGTTCAGCTTCGCTCTTCTTACCTTACCGTGTCTGATCACTTCAATCTTCTCCACGCTCGGGGAATGAAGCGGCCATGTCTTCTCGACGCCGACACCGTTTGAGGACTTCCTTACCGTAAAGGTCTCTCTTGCTCCGCCGTTCTGTCTCTTTAATACGACGCCTTCAAATACCTGCGTTCTCTCGCGATTGCCTTCCTTTACCTTGGCATATACCTTTACCGTATCGCCGACGCGGAAGGGAGTAATTTCAGCCTTTAACTGAGCTGCTTCAATGTTCTTAATAATGTCGTTCATTACGCGACCTCCTTCATATTCGATGTTCTTGCCACAGATTCTGTACAGAGGACCATCGTGTCTCACAATGGTGTAGTATACCATAGAATGTCCGCTGATGCAAGCGTAAAATAAAAAAATCAGGAATTCGGCTCCGTTTCCTCTTTTGACTGCAGGACTTGTCTGAGAAACTCCAGATCCTTTTTATCAAGCCGGGCCTTCTTAAGCAGATCCGGTCTGACCTGAAGTGTGCGAAGCAGCGACTGGTTCCGCCTCCAGCGTTCGATATTGGCATGGTGGCCGGACAGCAGCACCCCGGGCACCTTCTCGCCCATGAATTCTTCCGGTCTGGTATACTGCGGATATTCCAGCAGAGAATTCTCGAAGCTTTCGCTGTCCGCGGAGGCTTCATTGCCGAGGACGCCGGGAATCAGCCTCGATATCACGTCAATCATCACCATGACGGGAAGCTCTCCGCCCGTCAGGACATAATCGCCGATGGATACATAATCGGTTACGACCCGGCTGAGCACACGCTCGTCAATTCCTTCATAATGTCCGCACAGAAAAATCAGGTGCTTCTCCTTCGCGAATTCCCGCGCCATATCTTGACGGAATACCGTTCCCTGAGGAGTGAGGTAAATCACGCGCGCGTTTCCGTCAGGAATCCGTGCTTTGGCCGCTTCACATGCCCGGTATACCGGACCCGGCGCCATTACCATGCCGGCCCCGCCGCCGTAAGGATAATCATCCACCCTGCGGTGCCGGTTCATGGAATAATCCCTGATATCAATGGTATCCAGGGAAATCAGTCCCTTTTCAAGCGCTCTGCCGAGTATGCTGGTATGCAGGCCCGACACAATCATATCGGGAAACAACGTCAGTACATGATAGTTCATCAGGCATTCCATACCGTCACCGAAGTCCCGGCATCAGAAATGCCGTAATCCTTTTCTTATCCAGCGAGATCTCACGGATACATTCATCAATGTAAGGCAGCAGAAGTTCCTTCCCGTCAGGCGTTCTCACTACGAATACATCATTGGCCCCCGTAGATATAACATCCTCAAGGACACCCAGCTCTTCTTCCTGTGTTGATACCACCGGGAATCCGATAATATCGCAGATATAGAACTCCCCTTCCGCGAGAGGAACCGCATTCTCTCTCGAAACCAGAAGATCTCTGCCTTTATATTTCTCTATGGATTCGATGGTATCGTAGCCTTCAAATTTCAGAATCACAAACTGCCTGAAGTATTTGACGCCTGCGATGCGAAGGGGAATCAGGGCTTTCCCCGTATCGAGCATCACCTCTTTGAGCCTGTCAAACCGTTCGATATCGTCAGTCGTGGGATATACCTTGACTTCGCCGCGGATTCCGTGCGTAGAAGAAATCACGCCGACCCGTAACATATCTTCCATAATCGTCCTTTCCGGCCGGGACCTGTCCAAAGCCCGGATTCTGTAAGCCAAAAACGGCCAGAATCCAAAAAGAGCCGGCAAAGAACAAGAACTCCTTACCGGCTCTTTAAAGGCTCTGTATCGGAACCTTCATTCCTGTAAAATCTCTACAATTACTTTCTTATCATCCTTGGTTGCAGCGGCCTTAACAACGGTACGAATGGACTTGGCAATTCGGCCCTGCTTGCCGATTACCTTTCCCATATCTTCCGGAGCAACCTTAAGCTCTACAACGATGGACTTATCTGTTTCTGTTTCAGTTACAACAACCTCTTCCGGATGATCGACGAGTGACATAGCAATTACTTGAACTAATTCCTTCATTACTCTTCACCTCCGAATTACTTCTCAATACCGGCTTTCTTAAGCAGCTTCTCAACAATTGCCGTAGGCTGTGCACCGTTAGCGAGCCACTTCTTTGCAGCTTCCTCGTTTACCTTTACCGCGCTCGGCTCCATTGCGGGATCATAGGTACCGATTTCCTCGATAAACTTTCCGTCTCTCGGAGATCTGGAATCAGCTACAATAATTCTATAGAAAGGCGCCTTCTTCTGGCCCATTCTTCTTAAACGGATCTTTACTGCCATGTCTTTCACCTCCTTGAACAAAATAATATCTATGATTCACCATATATGGCAAAACATCATCTCTCATTACAGGCCGAACGGAAGCTTGAATCCGCGCCGCTTATTCTTGCCGGACATTGCGCCCGAGAGCTGCTTCATCATTTTCCTGCCCTGCTCAAATTGCTTGACGAGCTTGTTGACTTCACTGATATCAACGCCTGCGCCCTTTGCGATTCTTCTCTTCCGGGAAGGATTTAAAAGAGCCGGATTCGCCCTCTCCTCCCTGGTCATTGAATATATAATTGCCTCTGCGCCGGCGAATATGGAGTCGTCCAGCTCAACATCCTTCAGCTGGTTCATATTCACTCCGGGCATCATTCCAAGGATATCCTGAATACCGCCCATCTTTTTGATCTGATGCATCTGCTCAAGATAGTCGTTAAAATCGAATTCCGCTTTCTTGAACTTCTTCTCAAGCTCCTTCGCCTTATTCTCATCTATTTCGGCCTGCGCCTTGTCGATCAGAGTCAGAATATCGCCCATACCCAGTATTCTGGAGGCCATTCTGTCCGGATAAAACGGCTCAATATCAGTCAGCTTCTCGCCGGTTCCTGAGAACAGGATGGGCCGGCCGGTTACGGCGCGGATAGAAAGCGCTGCGCCGCCTCTGGTATCGCCGTCAAGCTTGGTCAGAATCACTCCGCTGATGCCGATTTTATGATTGAAATGCTCCGCTACGTTGACGGCGTCCTGTCCGGTCATTGCGTCAACTACGAGCACGGTATGATTCACGGTCAGATTCTCCTTGATCTCGATCAGCTCATTCATCATATCCTCATCGATATGCAGACGTCCCGCTGTATCGAGAATCAGTACATTATTACCGTTCTTCTGGGCATGCTCCAGCGCTGCCTTTGCAATATTGACAGGCTTATGCTTCGTTCCCATCGCGAACACCGGAACGCCTATCTTCCCGCCGTTAATCTGCAGCTGCTCAATGGCGGCCGGACGATAGATATCACACGCTGCAAGCAGGGGCTTGCGTCCCTTTGTCTTCAGCCTTCCGGCCAGTTTGGCCACCATGGTTGTCTTGCCCGCGCCCTGAAGGCCGCACATCATAATGACGGTAATCTCGTTCGGAGGAAGCAGAGTCAGCTCCGTTACCTCCGAGCCCATCAGCGACACCAGCTCTTCATTCACAATCTTGATAACCATCTGCCCCGGGGTCAGGCTGGACATTACATCCTGTCCGATTGCCCTCTCCTCGACGGACTTCACAAAATTCCGGACTACCTTGAAGTTGACGTCCGCTTCCAGCAGAGCCATCTTCACTTCCTTCAGGGCAGCCTTAACATCAGCCTCCGTCAGCCTTCCCTTCCCGCGAAGGCTCTTGAATACATTCTGCAGTTTTTCGGATAAGCTGTCAAATGCCATGTACATCCTCCTACAATTTCTGAAGAAGCTCTCCGGCAAGCCGCTTAATCTCCGCCGCGCCGTCAGACGCTCCCTCTGTTCCCATCTTCCCCGCAATCTCTTCGATCCGGTGGATACACTGCTTTGCCTGTTCGAACTTCTCAAGCAGATGCAGCTTCTCTTCGTAGGTCCTGAGCTGTCTGGAACATCTTCTTACAATATCATATACACCCTGTCTGCTGATTCCGGCGCCATCGGCAATCTCTCCAAGCGACAGATTATTCAGCACATAATCCTCAAAGATCCTTTTCTGATTCTCCTTCAAAAGCTCGCCGTAGAAATCATATAACAGGGACAATTCCACAATTTCCTGCAAACGATCGGTAGATTCCTTATCCATGGCTGTTCCTCTCGTTCCCTCTCCCTGCTGTCAAGGAATTTACTTGACAGACACAGGTAGTAGTATAATCGATTCTTTCCTGCCTGTCAAGATTATTTTTTGTATTTTACAGAAAAAATTAACAGGGGATATTCTATGATATACGTCCCTGCATAAACAGATAGGCGCCGATTCCGACCGCAATGGTAAGATTAAGGGAATCCACATCCTTTGTCTGGGGAATGAATACACTGGTACCTTCATTATGGAAGGAAGCGTCCAGTCCGGCCGCCTCATTGCCGAATACAAGAGAAAACAGCTCCGGCTTCGGGCAGCTTCCCGCTTCCAGCGTCCGTTCTCCGTCCAGCATAAAGGTAAACAGCTCATGCTTCGGATATTGTCTCCGGTATTCTGCAAAGCTCTCAAAATACCGGTGCCTGATTCGGAACAGCGCGCCCATGGAGGAGCGTACCGTCTTCGGATTGAAACTGTCCGCGCCCGGAGCGATAATGGCCAGATCGTAGATGCCGAATCCTGTCAGGGTTCGGATAATCGTTCCCAGATTACCCATATTCCCGGGGTTCACCAGAACGACATGGGGCAGAGAAGCTTCCAGTACACATTCATATTTTTCAAAGACTCCAACGACAAAGCAGTTCTCCTTCTCGCTCAGACGGGCAATCAGGCGGTCGCCTTCCAGGAGAGGGATATGCCCGGCGCCGCAGAGCTGTGCCAGCGCCTGCCTGTCAGTGAAGGTAGAGTGGACATACACCGCTCTTACCTGTTCCGGCCTTGCCTTCAGCAGTTCAAAGGTCGGAAACGCGCCTAAAGTATAGGAATAATCAAAGTTTTTTTTGTAGGGTTTTACCGCTTCCATCCGCAGCCCCTTTCTTTTATAAAATCAAAACCGGACATAAGAAAAGAGGATCGGTGTACTCTGAAATATCCTCCTGTCAGCTAAAATATTCCAGAGCTCCTGACCCTCCCGAAAAGACCCGTGGGCCGGTTTCGGATACAGCCGTTTACCAGGCGTCTGTATCTTTGCCTTCCCGGGGGCCTTTTTCTCTTCGGGCAACGGACGGCTGACGGGATCGCGGCCAGAGGCTCCTGCCTGTGTCCCGCATTCCCAGTCTCTCCGGCCGTATCAAACCGGCCGGATGCCGGTCTGATATCCCGAAAAGCTGCTGCCGTACCTGAATCCCGGTTTCCTGTCAACGGAAACGGAACAATGTCCGGCAACGAATCACATACATTATACATCAAGAGATTTTGACTTGTCAATGAGGTTACACAATTCTCTCCAAGTAAATTAGACTATTTTTCAGAGCAATTCTATACAAAGTTCACAAAAGTACTCGGAAGCTCTTATATAAGTTCTACCGTCAGCACAGCTTCGCCCTTTTTGGCTATCAGCTGCTCCAGCGAAACCACAAGCGCCTCCAGCGATTCGTTTCCAACCTCGTCATCATCGCATCTGTATTGATCCGTTTCCTTATCGTACCAGATTCTGTAACTACAGCCGGCTGTCCGTACAATAACGGAATAGTCATCAAAAGTTTTTTCTGATGTAAAAATATCCGCAATCTGATTCATCAAACCTGCCATCTTCTTCCTCCGTTCTATTTTAAAGGTCTTGCTATCAGTACTACACTGCTGTCCGTTCCTTCGCCAAGACTGATTGTCTGGCATCTTACATTGCCGGATCCGGAGCCCGCATCGATAATAATCCCATATTCGATTGTGTAGGGGGTGCCCCAGTAGCCGTATTCTACCTCATAAGAACCACAGTAAAGCGCCACATGCCAGATTCCCTTATACCGGCCGTTGCCGGAACCGCCGTAGAAGATCAGATCTCCGGGCTTAAGCTGATCCGCATCCGTCATCTCATAAGCGACGGCTTTTCCCTGATCAACCAGCGTCTTGGCCATATTTGCGGCAGTCGGCGCATAGGTGGAGCTGGCAACAGATACTCCTGCCGCTTTATAGCTCTTCCATACAAGAGAACTGCAGTCGTAATAGCCGTCCTGCATTCGTTTCTCATTGCTGTACGGAGAACCGATGGAATCTTCGGCGAACTGAATTGTCTTGATAATCTTTGAACTTCCGACAATCACCGCGCAAAGCAGCTGCGTCTCTCCGACGTTTACGGTAATCGCCGTACTGCCTTCTCCCTTCGCGGTAATCTTTCCTGATTTGCTGACTGTCGCAACGGATGTATCCCCGCTTGTATAGGTAACGGAGGTACCGTCAGGCACATCCTCTACCGAGATTGTCTTTGTCTTCCCGCTGGTCAGAAGAACGATCTCATCATTCAGACGCGGATTATAGACGGTTACATTGCAGGTCAGCGTCTTTCCATATACCTCGGCCGTAATAACGCAGGAGCCTTCCCCATATGCAAAAATACCGCCGGAATAGGGGCTGTATTACGCGACATCGGGATCGCTGCTGCTCCAGACGATATCGGAATCGCTTCTTATACTCTCAACCGGAAGCTTTGCCGTTTGATACAGTATAACATCCAGAGTATCCGTACCGAGCTTCGGATCATAGACATTCAGCTCGCAGGTATAGGTTCCGTACATTCCGTAAGAATCAAACCCTGTCAGCGAAATGGTCGTGACGCCCTCGCGGATTGCCGTAACCTTACCGTACATATCAATGGAAGCAACCGAAGGATCTGAGCTTGACCAGGTCATCGGATAATTCTCCATCATACCGGAGGTCTTAAGCGTCTCCTCTTCACCGGGCAGCATAATTACCTGTGTTGAGGCAATGCCGCGCGGAAGCACCTCAACCTCCATCACATACGCATACATATAATCCGAATCTGTGGGATTCTCATAAAAATAAGCGTAAATCTCGGCTGTTCCCTCTCTTTGCGCCGTGATTGTGTAAGTATTCGGCATCCATGGATTCTGTGAAATTGAAATATTTTTATAATAAGCAGAACCGGAATACGCATATCCGGCGCTCAGCCTGGCAGCGGAGGCGTCATCCGGCATGGTAAGCGTATAGGTGTCCCCTTCTATCAACGTGATTTTTCTTTCCGGAAAGCGAAGCGTTCCCGGCTCTACCGTTATCTCGCAGGTTCCGATCTCCTGAAAAAACTCATTGTATACCGCAATTGTCTCAGTTCCCGGCATAACTGCCTTAATCGTTACCTCCATACGGTCTTCGCTTAATTCTGTCGTAAAATAAGTGTCATTCCCGAGGCTCCAGAAAGAAATATAGACATCTTCATCCTTAACACGAAGGACGGTTTCTTCCCCCGCCTGCAGGGTAATGCCGGACTCGCTCAGAACAGATTCGGATTCCCTGCTGTCTTCGCTTACCGCGGCATATGCCGTATCCGAAGGCTGCAACGATCCCGGAGCCAGAAGCGCCGCCAGGGTAAGACAGGCGACTCCCCGCTTGAATAATTTCTGCAATCTCATAACCTTCTCCTTTTCTGCGCCGTATCCGATATTTGTAAGCCTGTTAATCCGGCGCCGGTATCTGCTTACGACTCTATTATAATGGAATGAAGTAAAATATTCCATAGTATTTTTCAAAAAAGCATATTTTTTGTGATTTAATCAAAGTCTAAATGAATTATGAGGTTATACTCCGTCAGAAAAAGAGATTGTTAAATAATAAAGAGGGACACAGCCGTCATTTTAAATGCTGTGTCCCCCTGAAAATAGAAAGCTATTCCGTCAGTGCCTGTGAAATCTCAGCTGTCAATTCATCGCTTACAGGATATACGCTTGTCTCTGTTGCCTGTATATAAACCAGAGAGTCATGTTCATCGACAGGAGAAAACCCGATTATATAGCTGCTGCCAACATCAACGGTATCCTTTAAAATCACGATAATAAATCATCCGGCACATCTCCATAAAGGCACTCTTTGACTTTAAATCTGTGTTCCACATGATTTTCATATTCTGTTGTATCAAGATATTCGCCGATGACAGCCACATCACTTCTTTGCACAAGCTCTTCAAAAGTCAGAAATTCTTCCTGAAACTCAGTGACGGTTCCCTGTTCAGAAGAATCCGGATTATCCGAAGATCAGGCTGCAAGTAAGGTCATGAAAACTAACGCAAAGATTAAACATGGCAATTGATATAATTTTTTCATTGTCATAACTAACCCGAATTCCAATACGCAACAGCCAATGACTGTCCCTTCCATCTGTCTGTCAGACGGGATACCTGTCTATCAGATAGGATACCTGTCTACTAGACAGGATACGCTCCATCCTTCCCCGCCGTTACGTCAACGCCCTCTTGCTGGCTTTGTCTGTATTTGAAGAATTCCACAGCCACTTGAGGGAAAAGGGCATAAGACAGAACGTCTTCATCCTGCTGCTTCCACTGCGCCATTTCCTTTTCGATTTTATCAAGCTCCGGCTCCAGCAAATCGGCGGGACGGCAGGTAATCGGCTCCGTATCGCCGATGCACTTCTTCTGGACTTCCTTATTAAAGGGCTTGACGGTCTGTCCGTACTTACCGGCAAGGATATCCTTGGCTTCCTTCGTTACCAGCTTATAACGCTCGCCCATAATGACATTGAGAACGGACTGCGTTCCTACAATCTGGCTGGACGGCGTAACAAGCGGCGGCTCTCCGAAATCCTTGCGGACTCTCGGAACCTCTGCAAGCACTTCGTAATACTTATCCTCGGCCTTCTGTTCCTTTAACTGGGAAACAAGATTGGAAAGCATGCCGCCCGGTACCTGGTACAGCAGAGTCTTGATATCCACGCCCAGAACCTTGGGATTCAGACGCCCGTTCGCAAGATACTTGTCCCTGATCGGACGGAAATAATCGGCAATCTCGGCAAGCTTCTGCTGATCGTAGCCGGTATCATACGGAGTGCCTCGGAATGTCTCAACCATTACCTCCGTTGCGGGCTGGCTGGTTCCGAGCGCAAACGGCGACATGGCGGTATCAATAATGTCGCAGCCCGCTTCCACTGCTTTCAGATAAGTCATGGAAGCGACGCCGCTGGTATAGTGCGTATGAAGATCAATCGGAATCTTAACCGCGCTCTTGATTGCGCCGACCAGCTCGGTTGCCGCATACGGCGTAAGCAGACCGGCCATATCCTTAATACAGATAGAATCCGCTCCCATGTTCTCGATTCTTTTGGCAATATCCACATAATACTCGGTTGTATAAGCATCGCCCAGGGTATAGCAGACCGCGATCTGCGCGTGACCTCTTCCGGACGCCTTCTTCTCTTTATTCGTAGCGTCAACTGCGCACTGAAGATTCCTCATATCATTCAAAGCATCAAAGATACGGATAATATCCATACCGTTCGCGATGGACTTCTGTACGAAATATTCTACCACATCATCCGCATAATGACGGTATCCGAGAATATTCTGTCCGCGGAACAGCATCTGAAGCTTTGTATTCTTAAAGCCTTCTCTCAGCTTGCGGAGTCTGACCCAGGGATCCTCCTTTAAGAAGCGCAGGCACGCGTCAAACGTAGCGCCGCCCCAGCATTCTACCGCATGATAACCGATCTTGTCCATCTTATCCACGATCGGGAGCATCTCCTCTGTCGTCATTCTTGTTGCAATCAGAGACTGATGCGCGTCACGCAGAACCGTTTCTACAATCTTAACCGGTTTCTTCTGAATCTGTTCAGCCATTCTGTTACCTCCTATCGAATATTCCGGCAGTGTTACAGCCTGCCGGCTCACGGTTCATTCATGAGCTTCCCGCCGTCATAAGAAGGCGGGACTGCATTCATCGTATTTCGTCTGTCAGGTTCCGGATTCTGACGCCAAAAGCACGCCCTAAGTCCGCGGCGCTTTAGTTCAGCGTAACAAGCACCTGACCGGGATTCACGCTTGCTCCGGCTGTGACATCAATCGATGCCACCGTTCCGTCCTGCGGAGCTACGATCTCGTTCTCCATCTTCATTGCTTCCAGAATCAGAAGGACCTCTCCCTTCTTGACAGCCGCGCCGGCATTCGCCTTAACAGAGACGATCTTGCCGGGCATCGGCGCGGTTACCTTCACGCTGCCCACAGCGCCGGACGCCGCCTTTGGCGCGGGAGCAGGTGCAGGCGCCGGAGCCTTGGGAGCTGCCTTGGGAACTGCTTTGGGAGCAGGCGCAGGAGCCGCGGCTGCCGGGGTTCCTTCCTCTACGGATACTTCATATACATTGCCATTGACCGTAATGGTATAATTCTTCATGTTGAAATCCTCCTAACTGAAATATCAGGGCAGCCGTTACGCGTTCTGCCATCTTGATTTATTCACTCTTCTGATAGACCGTACAATCAGTCCGTCTGCGGGTACCGGAGTACCCGACGCTTCCTCATATGCATATATGGCTGCCGCTATCACGGCCGCCAGCTCCGAATCATCGGAGAGATCTTCCTCTTCCGCTTCCTGTGAGGAGGTCTCAAGGGCAACGATCGTTCCCGACCCGTCCTCATCGGAGGTCTCTTCCTGTCCGCTCTTACGGTTCGAGCGCAGCCTGCTGATAATCATGGCAAGAATAATAATTGCCGCGCCCGTGATAATAACCGGAAGTCCGGAATTCGACAGGACTGATTCCGCGCCGGAATTCGCCGTTAAAAAGATGATATCATGTATTCCCATAGCGCTACCTCATTATACCGTGCCGTGCTTTTTGGCCGGACGGCTTTCTCTCTTTGTGAACAGCATATCGAACGCATAGATTAGATGCTTTCTTGCGCTTTCACCGGAAATAACGGCATCGATATAACCGCGTCTTGCGGCGGAGACCGCATTCAGCTGGAGCTGCCGGTACTCTTCCGCCTTCTGGTTCAATACGGAAGGATCCATGCTCTCCGGCTCGCCCGCATACATAATCTGCGCGGCAAGTCCGGCATCCATCATGCCTACCTCCGCTCCTTCGAGCGCAAATACCATGTCCGCTCCGATGTGTCTGGAATTCATGGTAATATATGCGCTTCCGTATGCCTTCTCAAGAATCAGATTCACCTTCGGAACCGTTGCCTGAGCGAACGCGCCGGTCAGTCTGGCTGCCGCATTCGCCATTCCTTTCTCCTCCGATACCGTCGCACGGTACCCCGTTACATTCGTCAGAGTCAGAACCGGAATATCAAACGCATCACAGAATCTTACGAACCTCTCGGCCTTGTAGCAGCCTGCGCAGGTCAGGGTTCCGTCAAAGGTATCGATTGCCTTCCCGTCTTCTCCAAGCACTTCTCTCCGGTTCGCTACCGCGCCGATCGTCATTCCGTTCAGACGTATGAATCCCGTAACCATCTCTTTGGCGTATCCGGCCTTTGTTTCAAAGAAAAATCCGTTATCCGAAAGATCCCTAAGCGCCAGAGAAGTATCGGAAAGCTCAGCCGCAAACGATTCCGTCAGGCGGTTCAGATCATCGGCACATTCTTCATAAGAATCATTATCTTCGTTATTGGACGGCAGAATCGAAACCAGCTCGCGCACCTTCGCCAGAACCGAAGCCTCATCCTCTCCAACATAATCCACATTCCCCGCTTCATAATGGAAGCCTGCCGCGCCGGTGTCGCATTTGTCAGTATAATTGCCTGCAAGGACATTCGGGGAATTCACGAACAGCTTCGCAGACTTTTCTTCCATGAATACAAAATCACTTAATGATGCGGAAACGGCAAGACCGCCGCCGCAGTGCCCGAAAATCGCGGTAATCTGGGGAATTACGCCGGAAGCCATGGTCTGCTGTCTGTAAATCTCTCCAAATCCTGCCAGCGCATCCGTTGCCTCCTGAAGGCGCAGCCCCGCGCAGTCTACCAGGCCGATCACAGGCGCCCCTACCTTCAGCGCCAAATCATACAGATGCACAATCTTCTTCGCGTGCATCTCTCCGACGGATCCGTTCATGGCAGAAGCATCCTGGCTGTATACATAGACCAGACTGCCGTCAATCAGACCATAGCCGGTGATAACGCCGTCAGCAGGAACTTCCTTCTGCTGAAGATTAAAGTCCGTGCTTCTCCTGGTAACCAGAGCACCGACTTCAACAAAACTATTGTCGTCCAGCAAGGCGGCGATCCTGTGCTTTGCTGACATTTGTGCTGTATTACTCATTTTCTGCCCTCCATTTTTTCTCTATTTTATAATAGTAAGACCAATTTTCTGCCGATTTTAATTATATTACGCCGGGACTTAATTTGCAACACTTTTTGCTTTAAAATATGATGAGAAAGAAGAGGTTCTGATCTTCTCAGATGTCGTCTTCATACAGATGGAATACCTTGCGGATGTTTTCCATTTTGAATCCCTTTCGGTATAGAGATGCGCACAGCTTCAGGCGTTCTTCCTTGGTCAGAGCTTCGGCGTTCTCCGCCTTCTTTCGGATGGCGCGGCGTATGGCTTCAAGTTCAGCCGATTCCTCCGATTCTTCCTGAAACGCAAGCGCCTTCTCGATAATCTCGTCAGATACCCCTTTCTGCTTCAGAAGCGCCTTAATCTGTCTGCTGCTCTTGGTATGGCTTTTCGTGCGGATGAACGCTTCGGAATACCGCAGATCATCCAGATAGTGAAAGCTTCTGACATAATCTAAAGCGCGCCGTACTACTTCCCTCGGATATCCTTCCGATACCAGTCTCAGAGTCAGCTCATATTCTGTTCTGTCCATATACTTCAGCAGGGCAAGCGCCTTCTGCCTGGCTCTGCGCAGAACCGTATTCTCAATAATCTCTTCATACTGCGCGGAAGAAAGCACCTCGTGAGCCTTCAGGCGGTAGCGATCCACTTCCGATCTGTACAGTATGATACTTTCCGCTCCTTCTATATGAATACGAAATCTTTGCTTCCCAATATCCTCTACTTCCATGACTGTCATAATGCTTCTCCCTTAACGTAGAAAGCGGCCGCGCCGGATTCCGTCCTTCCGGCACGGCCGCATGAATGATACCAGCGCTCTTACTCCGGATACTCCGATGATAAATCATCGGATACGATATCCGTATCCTCAGGCGGGAATTCTTCCGGATCTTCTTCGGAAGAAGAATGAAGGGGAGAGGCAACGGCTCCCGGCTCTCCGTTCAGATTATACTTATCCCGCACCTTCTGTTCAATCTCGGCCAGCAGTTCCGGTCTCTCCTTCAGATACTGCTTGGCATTCTCCCTGCCATGTCCTATCTTGGCGTCATTATATCCGTACCACGCGCCGCTCTTGATTACAATTCCTTCCGCCGCGGCAAGATCGAGAATATCTCCTTCCCGTGAGATTCCCTTGCCGAACATGATATCGAATTCCGCCTCTCTGAAAGGAGGCGCAACCTTATTCTTAACAACCTTGATTCTGGTGCGGTTCCCGATTACCTCTCCGCCCATCTTCAGAGCCTCGACCCGTCTGACGTCCAGACGAATCGAAGAATAGAACTTCAGCGCGCGGCCTCCGGTCGTCGTCTCCGGATTCCCGAACATGACGCCGACCTTCTCGCGAAGCTGATTGATAAATATCACCACGCAGTTGGACTTGCTGATCGCCGCGGTCAGCTTGCGCAGCGCCTGCGACATCAGTCTCGCCTGCAGGCCGACATGGGAGTCGCCCATATCGCCTTCTATCTCCGCCTTCGGGACAAGCGCCGCGACAGAGTCAACAATAATGATATCCACCGATCCGGAACGAAGCATTGTCTCGGTGATTTCAAGGGCCTGTTCCCCGTTGTCCGGCTGGGAAATATATAAATTATCGATATCTACTCCGATATTCTTCGCATAAACCGGGTCAAGCGCGTGCTCCGCATCAATAAACCCCGCGATTCCGCCTCTCTTCTGTACCTCGGCTACCATATGGAGAGCCACGGTCGTCTTACCGCTGGACTCCGGCCCGTATATCTCAATGATTCTTCCCTTCGGCACACCTCCGAGCCCAAGGGCGATATCCAGACTGAGCGAGCCTGTGGGAACCGTCTCAATATTCATGTGGGAGTTCGTATCTCCAAGCTTCATAACCGAACCCTTGCCGTACTGCTTCTCAATCTGGGCAAGAGCAGATTCCAGCGCCTTGAGCTTATCCTCTTTGCCGCCCTTTCCCTCTTTTATCTCTTTCGATTCTTTTGCATCCCTGGCCATATCTTCTCTCCTTCTTGTTACGAACTTATGTTCTTGTTTTATTATGATAATTCATTTCGGCCGGTTTGTCAATAGCCTTTCTCCGGCTTCGGCGCCCGTGAAACGCCCTTCCCGGATTCATTCCTTCCGGCCGGAACCATGAGCCGTCCCGCGCCGGACGCCCGTCATAAAGAATACAGGAAATTACTCCTATTATACCAGTATGGATGCGGAAAGTAAACCAGAGAGTTTCTAAATTCGAATTTTCAGTTCTGACGCTTCAGTCTGTATAAAAGACTGCTCCCAAACTCTTTTTCCAGAATCTTCTGAGCCCTTTTCCTTGCCCGAAACAGCTTCATCCGAAATGCCGGCTCCGAAATATGCAGGCTGCCCGCAAGCTGGACGGAGGAGTAACCATCCAGATAATAGCCCCGGAGCAGCCTGGCATCCTCATCGGACAGCATGCCGAGCAGCTCCTTCATATCCTGTTCCTCACGGACCGAGTTGTCATATAAATGCTCCTCTCCTGCTTCTTCTATCGGGACAAATCTCTGATAATAGTTCTGTTCTGTCATCAGTCTTTTCTGAAGTTTATTCTTTGCCGTAAGAATAATCCATCCCTTATAATTTTCATGGACGGCCAATTTGGCAATATTCTTGTATATCTCAAGAAAAATATCCTGCATAATATCCTCAGCCAGTCCCGGATCCCTGCATAAGCGTTTTATCATAGTTTCGACGGGAGCGCTCATTTCCAATAAAATCTGGTTAAAGAACTCCTCATTCTTTTTGTTCAATTATAACCAACCCCTGTCTTCATCTTCCGGATATTTCATAT
>DVNP01000029.1 GCA_018714285.1 Candidatus Caccomorpha excrementavium
ACCCAGCCGATCCCCGTCGCCATCTTTGGAGGCTTCCAGATCACGGTTGCGGATTTGCTCCAGTAACTCTTCCGGCTCTGCTCGGCACACAGGAGGTGTATCATATGGTTGCCATCTACCCCAGACAATCCCTGTTCAAGAAAGACAGTCTGTCCATTGACCAGCAGATTGAACGCTGTGTCCATCTGTGCGAAAGCAACGGATGGGAATACAAAATATATGATAAAGACCGCGGCTTCTCCGGGAAGGATCTGAACCGCCCCAGCTTCCGGGAGATGATGGATGATGTCCGCGCCGGCCTGATCGAAAAAATCGTCTGTTACAAGCTGGATCGCATCAGCAGGAATATTTCTGATTTCAGCCAGCTTCTGGTTGAACTTCAGAGTTATCACTGTGAATTCGTCTCCATTTCTGAGAACTTTGATACCTCCTCCCCTATCGGGCGGGCAATGGTCTATATTTGCATGGTATTTGCCCAGATGGAGCGGGAGACGATTTCGGGACGTGTCCTGGATAATTATTACTACCGGACGAAGCTTGGCTTCTGGGGAGGCGGCAAGGCTCCTTACGGCTACCGGCTTGCGCGGATGGAGTACCAGGGGAAGCAGCACACAATCTTAGAGCCGAATCCGGAGACTGCTGAGGTTGTCCGCAATATTTATCAATGGTATGTGGAACCGCAGGGCTCCGCCAGCCGAATCTTAGAAAAGCTGAACCAGGAGCTTCGGATTCCCAGCTACAGCGGATCCCTGTGGACCAGCAGAGTTTTGATGGATATCCTCTCAAAGCCCCTGTACGCCCCGAATGATATGGCAATGTATCATTATCTGAAAGCGGAGGGCGCAGAGATTTTAAATGACCCGGCTGAGTTTGACGGGAATCTTTCCATTGATGTGTATGGGAAAAAGGACAAGAACCTTAGCAAGCATAAGCGATGCCGTTCCATTTCGGATATGTATTGCAATATTTCTTACCATAAGGCTATCATCGATTCCGCACTCTGGATCCGCGTACAGAACAAGCGCAAGCTCCTTCTGCACCGCCCTGGGCGCGCCGGGACTGGAAAGAACAGTTATTTTACCGGACTGATGCACTGCGCGAACTGCGGATGCGGTGTGTCCTATACCAACAGCCACGGCACACAGGGATATTATATTTGCAGCAACCGGAAGAACCGCGGATGGAATTCCTGCCCGGTTCCCCCCGCGTCCAAAAAGCGCTATGATCCGATTATCCTGGATTCCATTATCCGGCACTACGCCGATCCGGAAGTCCGAAGGACCCTGGATCAGGTGAAGCTGACGCACACACAGCCGCTTGCTCCGAAAGAACAGCTTCGCAGGAATACGATTCAGCAACGGATCGCGGCCATTGAGACAGAACTGCATAACCTGGTATCCTCCATCGCGCAGGGTGGCCCCGCAATGGCGAGGTATCTGAACGCCCGGTTAGAAGAGCTGGATCAGGAGAAGTCCGGACTACTGAAGGAGCTTCGCGATCTGGAGGAGCAGGGATTCCTGAATGATTCCAGGCTCCAGGTTCTCCTGCAAATCTGTGAACGGATTGATTCCATTCCAAATATTTTGAATGGAAATGATTTTGATGACATCCGCAGCACCTGCGCGCTGCTGGTGAAGGACATCTTCTTTCAGGCGGACGGAAGCGTCGAAATCTCCTATACAATTTGAGAAAATCCTGTATTTATCGCACTTCTTTCCTGTTCAACTGATGACAGCCTTGACTGGAAAGACTACGGAACGGATTCGATTATCCGTACCGTTCTGAATCACAAGCATCTGGGAAACGGTTCCATCATTCTCTGCCATAACGGAGCAAAATTCACCAAGGACGCTCTCGAATCCATCATTACCAGTCTTCAGGATCAGGGATATACGATTGTTCCGATTTCAGAGCTGATCTATACGGAAGATTACTATATGGATCATGAAGGAAGACAGTTTCAGAATCAATAATCCATAAAATAAGGAGAGCAGGGCTTCTTCTTTGCCTTTGCTCTCCTTCTGATTCCTTCCTCATCAAATATCAGAATTATTTCTTCTTCGCCTTCACCTCAGCAATCTTCTTCTCCATTGCGTCAACGACCGTCTCAAGCACCTTCACTCTTGCGTAATACTTGGAATTCGCCTCTACAATAATCCATGGAGCGTAGGTTGTGGAGGTTCTGATCAGCATCTCATCTACACAGGTCTCATACTCATCCCACTTCGCACGGTTTCTCCAGTCCTCATCCGTAATCTTCCACTGCTTGGACGGCGTCTCCATACGCTCCTTAAAACGCCTCTCCTGCTCGTCCTTATCAATATGCAGCCAGAACTTCAGCACAATCGTTCCGAAGCTGGTGATATGTTCCTCCATCTCATTGATCTCCTGGTACGCCCGCTTCCATTCCTCTTCCGTACAGAAACCCTCGATGCGCTCTACCATGACGCGCCCGTACCAGGTGCGGTCGAAAATGGAGATATGTCCGGCCTTCGGCATATTATTCCAGAATCTCCACAGATAATGATGTACCTTCTCAATATCGTTCGGCGAAGAAGTCGGATGAACCGCATAACCTCTCGGATCAAGATGGCTGGTCAGTCTCTTAATCGCGCCGCCCTTGCCTCCCGCGTCCCAGCCCTCGAACGCAAGCACAACGGGAATCCTGAGCAGATACAGCTCACTGTGAAGCTTCCCGATTCTCTTCTGAAGCTTTTCAAGCTTCTCCTTATACTCCTTCTTATCCAGACTCTTACTCAGATCAACCCCGGAGAGCACACGGTTCTTATAATGCGACGCCGTCTTCCCGGCCTCCGGCAGGGAATTCTTCTCTACTGCGGCCGCTGCCTTTTTCTCAGCCTTCCGCGCGTCGGCCGCCTTCTTCTTCTCAAGCTCCGCTTCCAGCGCCGCTACAATCACTCTCATAATCTTAATTGTGGCATAATCCTTATCCGTTGCCTCGATAATCGTCCAGGGTGCGTATTCGTCGTCCGTTCCCTCAAGCATCTCCTCATTCATGCGCAGATACCTGTCGTATTCCTTATTCCTCTTCCAGTCTTCCTTATCGACCCTCCAGCTGGTCTCCTCCGACTTCTCAAGCGCCGTGAATCTCTTCTTCTGTTCTTCCTTGGAAATGTACAAAAACAGCTTAATAAT
The DNA here is from genome assembly GCA_018714285.1 of Candidatus Caccomorpha excrementavium. GTDB lineage: Bacteria > Bacillota > Clostridia > Lachnospirales > Lachnospiraceae > Caccomorpha > Caccomorpha excrementavium. Next base: position 3,157 of record DVNP01000029.1, read on the forward strand.
TACGGTACCGTCATCCGTCAGCTGCTTCTCAAAGGAACGGATATCCCGGATGGCGTTATCCACGTCCTCTTCCTTCGTGATGCCGTCAAATCGGTCGCTCAGCACACTCCGGTACCAGCTTCTCTCAAAGATAACCATTCTTCCCTTCGCCGGGGTCTTAATCCAATACCGGTATAAGAACGGACGGAACCGCTCTTCCTCCGTAACCTTGCTCCCCGCATGCACCACAAATCCTCTCGGATCCATCGGCTGTATCAGCCGGTTAATCTGCGTTCCCTTGCCTGCCGCGCCGAATCCTTCGAATACAATCATAATCGGGATTCCGGCCTCCTTACACTGTCTCTGCAGCAGCGCGAGCCGCTCGCTCTTCTTCTCAAGCTCCTCCTTGAATTCCTTCTTGCCAATCTTCTTGGACAAATCAACCTTCTCCAACATTCCCTGCTACCTCCTCATTTTTTATCCGTAAACCGCCTTTTTTGAATCAATACCCTGCCTGATCCTGTTTTGAAGAGACAGGGTACTGTTATATTACCCATACAGCTATTATATCATAACTCGTTTTAAAAAGCGATATTATTCAGAAAATTTATCGTTCCTGTCAATCCTCCTCTATCAGCGCCGCAAGATGAGGAAACACCTCAAGACTCCTCCTTAGAATTCCCTTCATACAGGCAATCGCAACTCCGTAATTCGTCATGGGAACTCCCTGATCGGACGCGCATTTCATACGGAAGCGCACCTCTTTCTCATTCAGCATACATCCGCCGCAGTGGATAATCAGGGAATACCTGGATAAATCTTCGGGAAATCCCGTTCCGGATGAGAATTCGAACTCAAGCTCTGCCTTCGTATAGCTCTTAAGCCATGCAGGAAGCTTTACCGTTCCGATATCCTCGCACTGTCTGTGATGGGTACAGCCTTCTGAAATCAGCACTCGGTCATGATCCTTCAGCCGCCTGACAGCCGCGGCGCCCCGTACCGCCGCGTCCAGAAAGCCCTTATGTCTTGCCATCAGAATGGAAAATGAGGTCAGCGCCACATCAGCGGGCGTATCCGCCGCCACTCTTTCGAATGCCTGACTGTCTGTCACAACCATTACAGGCGGATTGGCCAGACTGCCGATCGCTGCCTTTAACTCGTGCTCT
>DVNP01000245.1 GCA_018714285.1 Candidatus Caccomorpha excrementavium
GAGCGCTTCGCTTATCTTATGAAGCAGTCTTCCTATAAGCCGGAGACAGGGAGGTTCTGGGACGGGAAGACCGGCCCCGTAATACGGGACTGCTTCTGCGCGGCAATGGAAAGAGTCCGGGAGTATTTTGACGCTCACGGCCAGAGACTGTATGAGGTACTGACCGGGTACGGGGAAGCGAAGAGGAAGCAGGCCTTCTTCGACAGGCTTCCGTACGAATTCCCGGAACCAAACGGCAGCAGAAGAGTGAAGATATCTAGTATAGAAGAGTATCAGATCGGACGGCGTGGAGTGGAGGTTGTGTCCTATCCGCAGGGGAATTCTCCGGCATCGCATATTATCGGGTATGTCCTGAAGCGGACGGAGGCCTGCCTGAGACAGGTCATGGGGTTCCGTTACAAGATGTCTCCGGATCGGGAGGCCCTGCTGAAGGGATTGCCCAAAGGGAAGGTGAATCCCGACAAGGTAGTGGAGATCCTTTCCAGGCCGGATTTTGACAGCATTATTGATCAGGCGGTCATGGAACGGATCCGCCGGAAGTATCCGCAGCTGCTCTCCGGCGGATCTTTGGATCAGGAGCCTGTTCTTGTCGAGATTGATCTGAGCCGTTTGGACGCGATACGGAGGCAGTCGGACGAGAATCTGAAGAAGCTTCTGATTGAACCGGAGGAACTCCCCGATGCGCCGGAGAACGAAGCGGCAGGGGAGGAGAGAAGCGAGGAGCAGGAGAGGGAGCAGGATCCGGCAAAGGATGAGTGGGACAGCTTTTTTGACAGTCTGACCGCCGCGCAGAGGGAAGTCTTCCGGCTGGTTCTTGCGGGCGATCAGGAAATCGGCCGGATTAAGGAAATTGCCGATCGGACGGGAATTCTTGCGGAAAGCCTGATTGACGCCATGAACGAATGCGCGGCGGAGACAATCGGAGACAGCGTGTTCGAAATATCAGGAGAAAAAGTCGGGATCTATGAGGATTACAGGGATATCCTGGCCGCAAAGGCAAAGGAATGGAAGATGGAATGATGTCCCCGGGTTTGTGTCTGCGCTGCATCTACAAACCTGACAGCTTCAGAAGGCAGCGCGGAAATGAGGTAGGCTATGAATCAGAAATCAGTACCCAAACGGATCGCAAATGCGATCATTCATTCGCTTCAGGGAGGCGTTGTTCCCAGAGTGGGGCTGGAATATATCGCGGTGGGCCGGGCGAAGGAGATTGACGCTCTGCTGCAGGATGTGGAGATGGTCAGAGCAGGAGGAGGATCGTTCCGGTTTATTACCGGAAGATACGGAAGCGGCAAGAGCTTTTTGATGCAGACTCTGAAGAATTATGCGCTGGAGAAGGGATTCGTGGTTCTGGACGCGGATCTGTCTCCGGAAAGGCGGCTGGCGGGAACCAAGGGACAGGGACTTGCCACTTATAAAGAGCTGGTCCGCAATCTGTCCACCCGGACGAAGCCGGACGGAGGCGCGCTTTCTTTGGTGCTTGAGAAGTGGATCTCGGCGCTGATGACGGAGACAGCCGTACAGATCGGGCTGAATCCCGGAAGCAGCGGATTCTATGAGGAGGTCGGCAGGCGGATCTATACGGTTGCGGAGCAGATGGAAGGAATGGTCAGCGGATTTGACTTCGCGAGAGCGATCCTTCGGTACTGGGAAGCGTACCGGGACGGAGACAGCGAGGGCAAGTCAAAGGTTCTCAAGTGGTTTCGCGGCGAGTATACGACAAAGACGCAGGCTCGTACAGAGCTTGGAGTTCAGCTGATTATTACGGATGATAACTGGTATGATTTTATCAAGCTGCTCGCCGAATTCCTGGTTAAGGCCGGATATCAGGGAATGCTGGTCATTGTGGATGAGCTGGTGAACCTGTACAAGATTCCGTATTCGATCGCAAGACAGTATAACTATGAGAAGCTTCTGATGATGTACAATGATGTGATGCAGGGGAAGGCCGCGCATATCGGTTTCCTGATGGGAGTGACGCCGCAGTGCCTTGAGGATACGCGCAGAGGGATCTACAGCTATGAGGCGCTGCGTTCAAGACTGACACAGGGACGGTTTTCTTCGTCCATGGCCAATGATCTGATGGGGCCGATTATCCGTCTCGCGCCATTGACCTATGAAGAGATGTACGTTCTGCTTGAGAGACTGGCCGGTATTCATGCGGGGCTGTACGGCTATGAGACGAGATTGGGACAGGAGGATCTGATCGCGTTTCTGAAGACAGAATATGAGCGGATCGGGGCGGACACTCAGATTACGCCCCGGGAGGTTATAAGAGATTTCATTGAGCTGCTGAACATCTGCTGTCAGAATCCGGATCAGAGCGTATCGAAGCTGCTGGGTACGATGACGCTGACCGGACCGCTGCCGGATCAATCCGGCGAGACGGTATCCCCGGAATTTTCGGAGTTTGAGATCTGACGGGCAGAAAGAGCGCGGGAGGGAAGAATCCGGATATGGAAGCGGAATGGAGGAGGAAGAAGGATGGATCTGTATGAACGGCTTGCGCCTTATATTCAGGATTATATTTACCGCAGCGGCTGGACGCAGTTCAGGGAGATTCAGGTGGCGGCGTGCGAGCTGATATTCGGGACGGACGCTCATATTGTTCTGTCCTCGGGAACGGCTTCGGGCAAGACAGAGGCGGCATTTCTTCCGGCCCTGACCTTGCTGGACGAGAACCCGTCCTCTTCTGTCGGAATTCTGTATATCAGTCCGCTTAAGGCGCTGATTAATGATCAGTTCGTGCGGATTGGCCGTCTGCTGGAGGAAAGCGATATTCCGGTCTGCAGATGGCACGGCGACGCGCCGGACGGCGCGAAGAGACGGATGCTTCGCAATCCCCGGGGTGTGCTGCAGATTACGCCGGAATCTCTTGAGAGTCTTCTGATCAACCGGCGGGAGTCGTGTATCCGGCTGTTCTCGGATCTTCGTTTTATTATCGTTGATGAGATGCATTATTTTATGGAGAGCCCGAGAGGAGTACAGCTGTTAAGCCTGTTAGAGAGAATGGAACGGCTTGCGGGGTGTCGTCCGCGCAGGATCGGACTGTCCGCGACCCTGTCAGATCCGGACGGAGCGGCAGAATGGCTTTCCTGCGGAACGAAGAGGAAATGCCTTGTGCCCGAGGCGAATTCCGGCAGGCGCAGGGCAAGGGTGAGCATGCGCGGGTTCCTTACGGAAGAGAGGAACGGGCAGGAAAAGGAGAAGCCGGGCCGGGGCGGAGCCGGCGCGGAAGACGGAGCGGAGGCAGAGAAATCCTGCGCGGGGCAGGGAGGTTTTTGCAGAGAGCATCTGGAGTATCTGTATCAGGTGACAAGGGATAAGAAGGCGTTGATATTCACCGCTTCAAGGGCAGAGGCAGAGCTTATGACTGCCGGGCTGAGAAGCCTGGCAGCGGAGTATGGGACGCCGGATTGTTATCAGGTTCATCATGGAAGCATTTCGGCTATTCTCCGGGAGGAGACAGAGCAGAAGATGCGGGAGTCTGAGACGCCCGTGGTTACGGCGGCAACCGTAACGCTGGAGCTGGGAATTGACATCGGGTCGCTGGACTGCGTGGTTCAGGCAGGACCTCCGTTAACCGTTTCCGGTCTGGTGCAAAGAATCGGCCGGTGCGGAAGGCGGGGACAGACGGCAGAGCTGTTCTTTACCTTTGAGGAATCAAGGGAGAGCAGGAATACTGCCGAGCTTCGGAAGCTGAACTGGGGATTCCTTAAGACACTGGCCATGATCCGCCTGCTGGCCGCGCATTTCACGGAACCCGTGCCGCCGTTCGGACATCCGTATGCGGTGCTGTATCATCAGACCTTAAGCGTTTTACTGGCCAAGGGAGAATTGTCTCCGGCCAGGCTGGCGCAGACGCTCCTGACTCTTGGGGTCTTCCGGAATATCACGCAGGAGGATTACAGGATGCTGCTCCGTCATATGCTGGCGATCGGGCATCTGCAGAGGACGGAGAGGGGAGGGCTTATCATCGGGCAGAAGGCGGAGAGAATCGTGTCCGGATACCGGTTCTATTCTGTATTCGAGGCGCAGGAAGAGTATCTGGTCAGGGAAGAGAACCGCCTGATTGGAAGCGTGACGGAGCCGTATCCGGAAGGGGAGCGGTTCACGCTGGCCGGGAGGGCCTGGGAGACAACCGGCATTGACGCAAAGGGAAGGATTCTGTATGTCAGGGCCGTTCCGGGCATTCCGAAGGTTCACTGGAATTCGCCGATGCGGCATACGATTCATGCCGCAGTTCTGCGTAAGATGAGGGAGATCCTGACGGAGGATGAGGAGTATGCGTTTTTGTCCGGCGAATGTAAGGAAGAGCTTGCTAGGTTCCGAAC
>DVNP01000246.1 GCA_018714285.1 Candidatus Caccomorpha excrementavium
ATCATTAATGGAAATTGTTTCCACGCCCTTGGTTCCGGCAAGGTATTCTTCCTGAGATCTCTCGATTCCGGTCTTCCCGATATAATCACTGCTTGAATAAAGGGCATACTCCTCGCTTTTCCCCGCATTCATGGATTCCAGTTCTTCCGAGGTAATCAGCCCCGTATACCCCATGATATGAGCAAAATACAGGGCATCGTTATACTTGCGGACAGTTTGCTGCACAACCTCGACACCCGCCAGATCCGCGCGGTTTTCCTTAATTGCCGCAACCATCTCAAGGGATACGTCCGTACAGACGGTGAGTTGGGAATACTGCGGATAAAGCGTAAACAGACCGAACCGGACTGTCATGATTTTCAGCTTTTCCTCTTTGGTATAGCTGTCAGATATTCCGTACATGGAGCCGTACTTCTGATTCCCGCTGCACAGAAATTCGAAAACCTCCTCCGCGCTCATGGCGGCCTCCTCTTCCGTCAGGTTACTGATGGCCCGAAGCCCCATAGCCTCCTTCTTGAAACGAAGCTCCGCCGTGCCTTCTACATTGAAGACAGCATTGCCTTCCTCATCCAGCTCAATCGCAAAGTCCAGCTCTAATTCATATCCATAGCTTTCGAGAAGAGTAAACAGCTTATATATCATCGCATTCTTTTCATCGTTAGTTTCAAGTTCAGCACTATTCTCAAGCACAATTGAATAAATCAGTTCATTCTCTGCCAGCAGCACGCCGTTGCGATCGTATATATTCCCCCGGGTGCCTGAGGTATACCGGGTTCTTAAGGTCAGATACTCCTGCTGTTCCACAATTTCCTGCCCTTCTACGATTTGAAGAACAAAGAGCCGGTGTACAATTATTGATATCAGCACAATATATACTACAATAATCGGCCATATTCTGGAAGAAAGAAATTGTTTTATCTTATCAAGTAATGTGTCGAGCAATCTTATTCCTCCTTATGCTCTCTGCTCCAGAGACGAAGATGGAGCCTGTTAATAATGCGGTATATAAAAACTGCGGCAACAACCGTATACAGAGTCTTCGGCAGAATAATCTGCATGAAGTAGGCGCCGATATGTAACTGTCCGCGCAGCAGATATTCCGCGACATAGTACATGATACAGTAAAGGAACTCTCCGGCAGCGGTCAGAAGGATTGGAATCGTATAATCATCTCCTGCATAAAAACGTGCGGCATAGCCGCATAAATATCCCGTTACCATATAGAGTAGTCCGCACAGTCCTATGATACTTCCGTAGCAGCAATCAATCAACAGGCCGCAGGCAAGACCCGTAAGCATTCCGGTTACTCTTCCCCGCATATAAGCGTTTCCGGCCGTTATAATCATTAACAGATCAGGCACAATGCCGGCAAATGCAAAGGCGGGAAATACTGCCGTCTGCAGAAGAAAGCATACAATTACTTCAATCAAAATCAATAAAAAACGTATCACAAATTTCGTTCCCTTTCCTTCCCTCTTCTGCGTAAGAAGGATTATTCTGCGTAAGAAGAATTATTCTGCTGAAGAAGTCTCCTGCGTCCCTTCCTCTTCGGATGTGGTCTCCTGCGTCTGATCTGTCTCATCAAGCGGCTGCAGAGGCTCCTTAATCTGGGTAATCACAAGGACATCTTCCAGATGGGCAAAGTCTACCGCGGGGATCAGATATGCGTTGTATGTCATATTGTTGGAATCCAGCTCAATATCTCTAATATAGCCAATCAGAATTCCCTGCAGATATTTGTCGCTGATATGCGAGGTTACGACCTCGTCATTATCCGATATGTTGTCCGCGGAGCTGATTGCCTCGACGCGGATGAGTCCTTCGTTCATCAGCGTCAGATCCCCGTTCACGATACAGGTGTCCGAGCTGCTCAGGAACATGCCGCTTACGCTGCTTTTATCATCAATAATAGAGCGTACTACCGCGTAATTCTTTCCGACCTCCGTAATCAGTCCTACCAGCCCGTTGCCGGCAATTACGTTCATATCTACCGTCAGACCGTCATCCGCACCCTTGTCTATCATGAATGTATGATACCAGCTTCCGGGTTCCTTGCTGATAATCCGGGCGGCTACCATGGGATAGTCGGAGTATTTCTGACCAAGGTTATACAACTCTCTCAGATTGTCAAGCTCATACTGATCCTGCCGGAGAATCTTGTTCTCGTTGGAAAGGGCTTCAAGCTCTTCCTTTAAAGCCGCGTTCTCATCCAGAAGCTCCTGAATTCCGGACCAGATCTCCAGCTTATCGGCAATATACCGGCCTACGGTATTGATTCCCTTCTGCATGGGTGCTACCGCGTTTCCGACCGCCGTTTTCAGCGGCGCGAAATTGTCCGCGAACCGAAACGAACCAATCATGAGCAGGCAGCAGCCCCCGGCAAGAACAATCAGAAGATGCTTCGGATTCAGCGGGAATTTTTTTTTTCTCATTCCTTATCTTCCTTTCCTGTCAGGATCCGTAATACGTCTGCCTGAGCGTAAAGGCCAGAGACGAGAGGCTTTCGTTCTCAATTACCTTGCCGAGTCCGTTGACTACGGTATTCGCCGCATCGTCACAGATATTAATATTCAAATCAGTCTCCTTCTTCATCAGCTGGTCTATATTCTTTATGTTAGCCGAACCGCCGGTAATATACACTCCGGAATCAATAATGTCGGAAGAAATTTCCGGTGGCGTTCTCTCCAGAATCTGTCGGACGGCGTCTACGATGTTGTAGAGATATTCCACGGTGGAATCATAGACGAAATCCGAGCTGATCTGAGTCTCCTTCGGAAGTCCGGTGACAACGTCTCTGCCGTACACCTTAATGAATTCCTCCTTACAGGGAATCGCGCTGGCAAGCGCCTTTTTAATGGTCTCTGCGGTTTTGGCTCCGATGACGAGGTTGTACTTCTTTTTCACGCAGCCGATTAGAGCTTCGTCAATCTTATTGCCGCCGACCGGAATCAGCTTGCTCAGAACAATTCCGCCGAGGGACATAATGGACACCTCCGTAGTATCCGCGCCGATATTTACCGTCATGACGCCGTGCGCGTTCGTGACATCCAGACCCGCTCCCAGGGCGTCCGCAATCGGCTTTTCCACTATGCGGATCCGCTTCGGCTTAACGGAGGAGCTGGCTACCAGAT
>DVNP01000030.1 GCA_018714285.1 Candidatus Caccomorpha excrementavium
GCTATGAGGGGCAGCTGAGGGGAATCCGCGCTTATCTTGACAGCAGGAAGGGATAAGGAGGCAGGTTATGGAACAGAAAGAATATAAATCGATTAATAAGCCTGTCCGTAAGAAGGACGCCATGCAGCTTCTGCTTGGCAAGCCCGTGTATATGGACGATATCACGCCGGGTCATGCGCTGACAGTGAAGATTTTGCGTTCTCCTCATGCCAATGCCGTCATTCAGGAGATCAATACGGCCGCCGCGAAGAGGGTTCCCGGTGTGGTGGATATTTATACCTGGGAGGATGTCCCTTCCGTTCGATTTGCGATTGCGGGGCAGACTTACCCGGAACCGTCGCCTTACGACAGACTGATTCTTGACCGTCATGTACGCTTTGTGGGCGACGCGGCGGCGATTATTGCGGCAGAGACCGAGAAGGCGGCAATCAGAGCCATGAAGCTGATCAAGGTGAAATATCAGGTCCTTGAGCCGATCCTTGACTTCCGGAAGGCGAAGGATAATCCCGTTCTGGTTCATCCGGAAGAGGACTGGTTTCCTCCCTGCCAGGTAGGCGGCGACAACCGGCGCAATCTGGTTGCCTCCGGCGAAAGCAGCGACGGCGATGTAGACGCAGTTCTGGCGGACTGTGATATGGTTCTGGATCGAACCTATCATACCAAGGCCTTCAGTCAGGCAATGATGGAGACCTTCCGTACTTATACGGAGCTTGATCGATACGGAAGGCTTCATGTGATATCGTCTACGCAGATTGTATTTCACTGCCGGAGGATTCTGTCAAGAGCGCTCGGTATTCCCAAGAGCAGGATCCGCGTGGAAAAGCCAAGAATCGGCGGAGGCTTTGGCGCCAAGCAGACGGCGGTCTGCGAGGTCTATCCCGCTTTCGTGACTCTGAAGACCGGAAGGCCCGCGAAGCTGATCTATACCCGTGAGGAGTCTATGATTGCAGGCTCTCCCCGGCATGAGATGGAGATTCGGATCAGGCTCGGAGCAGACAGAGACGGATCGATTCGGTGCCTGGATTTCTATACATTGTCCAACACAGGGGCCTACGGGGAACACGGCCCTACGACGGTCGGCTTATCCGGCCATAAGGCAATCCCTTTGTATACCGGCGGACTGGAAGCTTACCGGTTCCGTTATGACGTGGTCTACACCAATCTTCAGGCAGCGGGTGCTTACCGCGGCTATGGGGCGACTCAGGGAATCTTCGCGCTGGAATCCATTGTCAATGAGCTGGCGGAGCTTCTCGGCATGGATCCCACGGTAATCCGCGACAGAAATATGGTCAGGGAGGGCATGCGGATGCCCGCGTACTACAATGAAACCGCGAATGCCTGCGCGCTTGACCGCTGTATGAAGCACTGCCGCAGGATCTTTCACTGGGAGGAAAAATACCCGGTACGGGATATGGGAAACGGCAGGATAAGAGCCGCCGGAGTGGCTATGGCAATGCAGGGCTCCTGTATATCCAATGTAGACGTGGGATCCGCAACGGTTAAGCTCAGCGAGGACGGAACCTATAATCTGCTGATCGGAGCAGCGGATATGGGAACCGGGTGCGATACGATTCTGGCCCAGATGGTGGCGGAGTGCATGGACTGCAGCGTAGATGATGTAGCCGTGTTCGGCGCGGATACGGATGCGTCTCCTTATGATTCCGGATCGTATGCTTCTTCTACCACCTATATTACAGGCAAGGCAGTGGAGAAGGCCTGTACCGACCTGAAACAGCGAATCTGCTCGATTGCGGCGGAAATGCTGGGCTGTGGCGCCGGCGAGGTGACATTCGAGGGAGATCGGGTACGCAGGGACGGTACCGGACAGACCGTGAGCCTTACGGATATTGCTTATAAGGCGCAGGTATTCAATACCCAGGCTGCTCAGGCAACCGCGACCCATTCTTCGCCCGTCTCGCCGCCGCCTTATATGGTAGGAATGGTTGAGATTGAGCTGGATAAGAATACCGGTCTTGTGACTGTTCTGGACTATGCGGCTGTGGTGGACTGTGGGATTCCTATTAACCCCGCTCTGGCGCGGATCCAGGCAGAGGGAGGCATCGTTCAGGGAATCGGGCATACCCTGACGGAAGAGGTGCGCTATGATCACAGAGGACGGCCCATCGGATCCTCCTTCATGCAGTATAAGCTGCCGACGAGACTGGATACAGGGCGGCTGCAGGTGGAATTTGAGCGAAGCTATGAGCCTACGGGGCCTTTCGGGGCCAAGTCGATCGGGGAGATTGTAATTAATACCCCGGCGCCGGCGATTGTTCATGCCATATACCGCGCGACCGGCGTATGGTATCGGGAGCTGCCGGTTACGCCCGAGAAGATTGTAATGCCGCCGGCTGATCTGTAAGAACAGGGCTGCTGTGGATGGAGAATGCAGGTAGCATATCAGCAAACCGCATTATCTCCGGAAGCGGCAGCCCTGTATTTTATGCGTTTTTGTGCCGGAGCCGGAGAGATGGGTTATCCGGTTGACACGCGAACAATGCATATGCTAGACTGGACATAAGACAAAGGGATGGATCCCGTGTGATACAAAGGAGAACAGGCGTTATGTTAAGCGAGAGGATATATCGGGAATATATTCGAATACTGGAGGAGGAACTGGTTCCGGCAATGGGGTGTACGGAGCCGATTGCGCTCGCATACGCGGCGGCCAAGGCAAGGGAGGTATTCGGCGGAATGCCGGATCATGTGACCGCATGGTGCAGCGGGAATATTATCAAGAATGTCCGCTGTGTTACCATACCGAATTCCGGGAATATGATGGGAATCGAAGCCGGAGTGACGCTCGGAATGGTCGGGGGAGAAGCCGGACGGCAGATGGAGGTTCTGGAATCCGTTACGCCGGAGGATATTCAGGAGGCGAAACGGCTGCTGTCCGAAGGCTTCTGCACGACAAGGCTTCTCGATTCCCCGGCTCCGCTGCATATTCGCCTGCATCTGACAGGCAAAGGAGAAGAGGTTCTGCTTGAGATCAGGCACGCTCATACGAATATTACCAGAATCGAGAAGAACGGGAATGTGCTGTTTGCCGGGGAGGAGGACGAGGAGGAACTGAAGGCAGGAGCGGACAGAAGCCTGCTGAATCTGGATTCGATTAAGGAATTCGCCGATACGGTGAATATCGGGCAGGTCCGTGAGCTGCTTGACAGACAGATCCGGTGTAATATGGCGATTGCCGATGAGGGAATGTCGGGAAATTACGGTCTTGGTATCGGACGGGTGCTGAGGGAGGATTATTCCGACACCGTAGAGACCAGGATGAAGGCCTATACGGCGGCGGGTTCGGAAGCGCGGATGGGAGGCTGCGAGCTTCCGGTCATTATCAATTCAGGCAGCGGCAATCAGGGGATAGCCAGCTCGGTACCGGTTATCGTCTACGCGAGGGAGAAGGGACTGTCAGAGGAGCAGTGTCTGAGAGCCCTGGCCTTTGCAAATCTGCTTACCATCTTTCAGAAGGAATTCATCGGGAAGCTGTCCGCATTTTGCGGAGCGGTATCCGCATCCTGTTCATCGGGCGCGGCGATTACCTATATGGCGGGAGGCACCATGGAGCAGATCCGGATGACAATTGCCAATACGCTTGCCGATATTCCGGGAATTATCTGTGACGGCGCGAAGGTATCCTGCGCCGCCAAGATCGCCTCCAGCCTGGATGCTGCCTTCATGGCGCACCATCTGGCTATGAGGGGGAAGGCATATGAGGCGCATACAGGTATATTAAAGGAAGAAACCGGCAAGACTATCAGTACAGTGGGATATATTGGAAAAGAAGGAATGAAACAGACGGATAAAGAGATACTGAAGGTTATGCTGGAAGGATAAAACGTTGGAAAAGACCGGCATTTTGCAGGGGTTACTGGTAAGATTATACAAGATTCCAATCTTAATAAAATAACCTTTGAAAAATCCGTATAATGTGTTTATAATGAAAAAGAGTATGTGTGATGATACGACATAATCCGGGATAAACGGCAAAAAGAGACAGACGAACAGTCTGCCGGTTCATGATACAGACGATTAACGGAAAGAAGAAAGGAGAAACAAGATGTTGGGCAGTGATATCGGAATCGATTTGGGTACCGCCAGTATACTGGTTTATATAAAGGGCAAGGGAGTCGTTCTGAAGGAACCCTCGGTCGTGGCGTTTGACCGTGACACGAATAAGATTAAGGCGATTGGGGAAGAGGCAAGGCTGATGATCGGCCGGACTCCCGGCAATATTATAGCCGTGAGACCTCTCCGTCAGGGGGTTATCTCCGATTACACGGTAACGGAGAAGATGCTGAAGTACTTCATTCAGAAGGCCGGCGGCAAGCAGAGGTTCCGTAAGCCGAGGATAAGCGTCTGTGTCCCGAGCGGCGTTACCGAGGTAGAGAAGAAGGCCGTCGAGGATGCGACCTATAACGCGGGAGCAAGAGAGGTGGCCATTATCGAGGAACCGATCGCGGCCGCAATCGGCGCGGGTATCGATATCTCCAAGCCCTGTGGGAATATGATCGTGGATATCGGCGGAGGAACGTCGGATATTGCCGTGATCTCTCTTGGCGGGACTGTGGTCAGCACATCGATTAAGATTGCGGGAGACGATTTTGATGAGGCGATTGTGCGCTATATGAGGAAGAAGCACAACCTCTTAATCGGTGAGAGAACGGCTGAGGATATCAAGATTAAGATCGGAACCGCTTACAGGAGGCCGGAGACGATTTCGATTGATGTAAGGGGCCGCAATCTGGTGACAGGACTTCCCAAGACCATATCCGTAACGTCGGAGGAGACGGAAGAGGCGCTGAAGGAGACAACCTCCCAGATCGTGGAAGCGGTTCACAGCGTGCTTGAGAAGACGCCTCCGGAACTGGCGGCGGATATTGCGGACCGGGGAATTGTTCTGACGGGAGGCGGAAGCCTGCTGTACGGGCTGGAGGAATTAATTGAGGAGAAGACCGGCATTACGACTATGACGGCAGAGGATCCCATGACTGCAGTCGCGATCGGAACCGGTAAGTATGTTGAATTCTTAAGCGGCAAGAGGGATTAATCCGTTTTGCCGGGGAATAGACGGGCTGCTCTGCCGGGACGCAAAGCAGCCCTTGTTTTTGCAGTCTGACAGGAGGTCCTTATGGCAGAGGTGCTGGAAGGGTATGTAGAAAAAATTGTATTTCGGAATGAGGAGAATGGATATACGGTGTTCAGCCTGGCAAAGGATGCGCAGGAGATTACCTGCGTAGGGAGTTTTCCGTTCATCAGCGAAGGAGAATACCTGAGCCTGACCGGACAGTATACCTCTCATCAGATATATGGCGAGCAGTTTCAGGTACAGTCTTATGAGGCGAAAGAGCCGGCGGATGCGGCGGCAATGGAGCGGTATCTGGGGTCGGGGGCGATTAAGGGAATAGGAAGCGCGCTGGCGGCCAGAATTGTGCGCAGATTCAAGTCGGATACCTTCCGGATTATTGAAGAGGAGCCGGAACGGCTGGCTCAGATAAAAGGAATCAGCGAGAAAATGGCCAGGGAGATTTACAGGCAGTTCTCGGAGAAACGGGATCTCAGAGATGCCATGCTGTTTTTGACGCAGTATGGCATCTCTACGAATCTTGCCGTTAAGATCTACAGGCAGTATGGCGGAAGAATGTATCAGATTGTGAAGGAAAATCCCTATCAGCTGGCAGAGGATATTACCGGAGTCGGATTCAGGAGCGCGGATGAGCTGGCGGCAAGACTGGGAATCGCCCCGGATTCGGATTACCGGATTCGGGCCGGTATTCTGTATACGCTCTCACAGGCCGCGGCGAACGGGCATGTCTATCTGCCGCAGCCCGAGCTTGAGAGGAAGACGGCGGAGCTGCTCGATGCGGCGTCCGCCGGGATTGAGCGCCAGCTGACGGGGCTGATTCTGGAGAAAAAGGCGGTTCGTGTCGAGAAGGACGGCGAACCGCGTATCTATGCGGCGCCTTTTTATTATCTGGAGCTGAATGTGGCGCGGATGCTGCTGGATCTGGATGTACGCTGTGAAATCACGGATGCGGAGATTGAGAGTATTCTTGGGCGCGTGGAGAAGAAGTTCGATATCCCGCTGGATGATATGCAGAGAACGGCAGTCTTTGAAGCCGCGCGAAGAGGAGTATTCGTATTAACGGGAGGTCCCGGAACCGGCAAGACAACGACAATCAATGCGATGATACAGTTTTTCGAGGCAGAGGGACTGGATATCCTTCTTGCGGCTCCCACGGGGCGCGCGGCGAAGCGGATGTCCGAGACGACGGGATATGACGCCAGAACGATCCACAGGCTTCTGGAAATTTCGGGAAATGTGGAAGAGGATGACAGGAAAATCATGTTCGAACGTAATGAAGGGAACCCGCTTGAGGCGGATGTCGTGATTATTGACGAGATGTCTATGGTGGATATTTCATTAATGAACGCGCTGCTGAAAGCCATACCGATCGGAACCAGGCTGATTCTGGTCGGCGACGTGAACCAGCTGCCCAGCGTAGGCCCCGGAAATGTGCTGCGGGATATCATTGATTCTGACGCGTTCCGGGTTGTCCGTCTGACCAGGATATTCAGGCAGGCCGCGGAGAGCGATATTATAATAAACGCTCACAAAATCAACGCGGGAGAAGCAATACGGCTGGATAATAAGAGCCGGGACTTTTTCCTGCTGAACCGGAATGATCCCAATGTTATCATTGCTGTGATGCTGAATCTGATCCGCAACAAGCTGCCGGGATATGTTCATGCGAAGCCGTATGAGATTCAGGTGCTTACGCCCATGAGAAAGGGAGAGCTGGGCGTAGAGAGACTGAACCGGATTCTGCAGCAGTATCTGAATCCTCCCGGATCTGGCAAGAAGGAGAAGGAAGCGGCAGGCAGCCTCTTCCGTGAGGGCGATAAGGTCATGCAGATTAAGAATAATTACCAGCAGGAATGGGAAATCCGGAGTGAATACGGAACACAGATCGAGTCGGGCACAGGAATCTATAACGGGGATATTGGTGTGATACGGGAGATTAATCTGTTCGCCGAGAATATGACGATTGAATTCGACGACGGCAAGATAACGGAATATCCGTTCTCTCAGTTAGAGGAGCTGGATCTGGCCTATGCGGTAACCATACATAAATCGCAGGGCAGCGAGTATCCCGCGGTTATTCTTCCAATCTTAACCGGTCCCAGAATGCTGTTCAACCGCAATCTGCTCTATACGGCCGTTACCAGGGCGAAGTCCTGCGTTACCATTGTAGGAGATCCTCATATGATCCAGGTAATGATCGATAATGTGAGTGAACAAAAGCGGTATTCCGGCCTGGCAGACTGTATCTGCACCATGCGGAGTGACGATTTGTCATAAATATTATACAAAAAACAGATGCAATATAAATATAATTGTATTATAATAAGAACGACAGAATAGAAGGGGCATAATATGAAATCAATACGTATCGAACGAAAGGAGCAATACACGTATGAACAAGACGGCGCTTGTTATTATGGCGGCAGGAATGGGAAGCCGCTACGGAGGCGGAATCAAGCAGCTTGAGCATGTGGGACCCGCCGGAGAGATTATAATGGATTATTCCATTTATGACGCGCTGGACGCAGGATTTGATAAGGTTATTTTCATCACCAGGAAGGATCTGGAGGCCGAATTCCGGCGCGTGATCGGTGATCGGATTGAGAAGTACGCGAAGGTGGAATATGTCTTCCAGGAGCTTTCGGATCTTCCGGAAGGATTTCGTGTGCCGGAAGGAAGAACGAAGCCGTGGGGAACCGGACAGGCTGTCTTGAGCTGTCTTGGGACAATCAGAGAACCGTTCGCGGTAATCAACGCGGATGACTATTACGGAAAAGAGGCCTTTGTGAAGCTGCATGAGTTTCTTGCGAATGCGGAGCCGTCAGAAGACGGGAAGTACCATTTCTGCATGGCGGGATTTGTCCTTGGCAATACGCTCAGCGATAACGGAATTGTGACAAGAGGTATCTGCAGGGTAGATGATAAGGGAAGGCTGACCGACGTAGAGGAGACCTTCGGCATTCAGAGAGACAAAGACGAGGCAGTCGGAAAGACCGGAGCAGGAGAGCCGGTGAGACTTGCGCTTGACAGTCTGGTTTCCATGAATATGTGGGGATTCACTCCGGATTTCTTAAATGAGCTTCACAGCGGATTCGCGGACTTCTTAAACGCGCTTGAGCCGGGAGATGTTAAGTCGGAGTATCTGCTGCCGGAGGTGGTAGGAGATCTGGTCCGGAGGGGCAAGGCAAAGGTTGATGTGCTGCATACGCATGACAAGTGGTTCGGAGTTACCTATAAAGAGGATAAGGCAACGGTGGTTGCCGCCCTGCGCGCGCTGACGGATCAGGGGCTTTATCCGGAGCGGCTGTTTGAATAAGCCTGAATTACTGTTTTTTCGCTGTTCCTGGAGAGAGAACAGGAGGAAAATTGAACCGAATCGAATCGATTCTGACAGGGCTTGCGGCGTGTCTGTATCCGCCGAGATGCCCCGTATGCGGACAGATCCTGTATCCGGCGGATCAGAGAATCTGTCCGGAGTGCAGGAAGAAGCTCCCCGTGATTGACGGCCCGCGCTGTGCAAGGTGCAGCAAGCCTGTGGAGAAGGAAGAAGAGGAATACTGTTATGACTGCGCAAGAAGGACCTTTCTGTGCGAGAAGGGCTTTGCCCTCTGGAAGTATGACAGGGTAACGGCGGAATCAGTCGCCGCTTTCAAGTTCAGAGGAAGAAGAGAATATGTAATCTTTTACGCGCAGGAGGCCGTCAGGCTTGCGGAGAGCTTCCTGTGGCGGAACCGTCCGGATTATCTGGTCCCGGTTCCGCTTCACAAAAAAAGACTGGCGGCAAGAGGATACAATCAAGCGGCGCTTCTTGCTGAACGGATAGAGAAGCTTACCGGGATCCCGTATGTTCCTCTGTTGATCCGGACCCGGAATACGAAGCCGCAGAAGGAATTGAATGATAAAGGGCGCGGCCGGAACGTGGAAGATGCGTTCGCGCTCTCTAAGGGGGAGTGGAGAAGGCTTCCCGGCATACCGGATACGGTACTCCTGGTCGATGATATCTATACGACGGGGAGTACCGTGGAGGCCTGCGCCGCCGCGCTTCGGGAAGCAGGGGTAAGGCATGTCCTGTTCCTGACCCTGTGTATCGGAAGAGGGTTCTGAAAAAGGCCTATGTACGGGAACGGATCCCGTTCTCTTCAATCGTAAGCGCCCCCGTCCGGTACAGATGCCCGATTGCGCGCTTGAAGGCATTCTTGCTCATCCGGAAGCGAAGCTTAATTTCATCCGGATCCGATTTGTCGTGGAAGGGAAGAAACCCGTCCGCTTTTTTTAATTCTTCCAGAATCAGAGCGCAGTCCGAATCAATCTGAACCCAGGTCTTCTCGCGAAGGCTTAAGTCAAGCTTGCCGTCCGGATGGACTTTGGTAACGCGGGCTTCTACCGTATCTCCGCAATGGAGCGGCCTGGTCATCTCGCGCATGGGGATGAGGGCGGAATAGCATTGATCCACTGCGACGAACGCCCCGAAGGGTTCCGTAATCTCATAGATGATTCCCGTTACATGATCGTCCTTGTGATAGGGAGAGCGGGTCTTCAGCTTCCCGTACAGTCTGGCGGTTGCGCACAGACGCCCGGTCTTGTCGATATAGAGGCTGACCAGAACCCGCTCGCCTGCTTTGACCGGGACCTGCTGTTCCCGGAATGGGAGCAGCAGATCCTTGGCAAGCCCCCAGTCAAGGAACGCGCCGATCGAAGAGACCTCCTTGACTGTCAGTACCGCAAGCTGGTTCAGCTCGATAAGCGGTCTGGCGGTTGTGGCAATCAGACGATCTTCAGAATCCTTATAGATGAATACGGTTATAAAGTCGCCGATCCGGGCGTTCTTCGGAACCTGGTTCTTCGGCAGCAGGACACGATCCGGCGTATCCTTGTCGAGCCGTTCGCTTAAATAGACTCCGAATTCCGTAGTCTTGATAATGATTAAATCCTGTGTTTTACCTAACTGTATCATAGTCTTCTCCATTCTGTCCGGACTGTTCGGGAATACGGTCCAGGAATTCAATAATGCTGTAAGGTTTTCCGTCCGCGTCTGCCAGAGATATAATCTGCCGGTTCCCGTCCCGGTACAGTCTCGGATAAATGGAATCGCCGAGCAGAGCGGACTTGCGATACTCGGCGCGCAGCTGGCGGATCGGATACCCTTCTGGAAGATAATTCTCTGCCATGCGGATATACTGGCTGTTATTTACATGGTTATTAGAGTCAAGACTGGAACGGGGAACGGTAAAGGCGTCGTATTCGACATATTCCTTTGGCAGCGCGATTTTCCTCGGCGCATAGTCCATGGGATAAGGCGGCTCCATGGGATATACGGCAATCTCTTCCGGCGATATCTTCGCGGGACGGCCATGCTCCGTATCCATCAGAACCCAGATCGAATTCGCGACGGCAGCCATGCTCCCGTCCTCGTTCTTAATGATAAAATTCCTGTATCCGTACATGCTTTTAAAGTCATAGGCCCAGGTGCCGATCGTGATGCGTTCTCCAAGCTCCGGAAATCTGTAAATCAATATCTGCCATGCATTCATCAGCCAGATCCGGTGCCGGCCGGCGAGCCACTGAATCCCCGCGCCCAGATCCTCGGACTGAAAGGTGGAACAGTCCTGAAAGTAATTGATGATAGAAGCGGTATCAAGCGACAAGCTGCGGTTCACCTCGCTGTATCGGACTCTGCTGTCAAAACTGTACATATATTATAATCCTGCCTTTCTCATAATCATCTCTTGAATTATACCATGTTCGTTTCTGATAATACAGTATAAATCTTAAAATTAACAGTAGAAATCCATATATAAGTCTGCTATAATAGGCGTATTGGAAGGAGGATATCGAAAATTGGATTCGACAGACTATTACAGTAAGAATGCAAAGGAATATTTTGCATCAACCGTGGATCTGGATCTGAGTGAGCAGATGGCCAGATTTATTGAAGAGGTCAAAGAGGGGGGATCAGTCCTGGATCTGGGCTGTGGATCCGGGCGCGACAGTCTTGCGCTGTCAGAGCATGGATTCGATGTAACGCCGCTGGACGGAAGCGAGGAGATGTGCCGGCTTGCCGAAGCGCATACCGGTCTTGACGTCCTGCATATGCGGTTTAATGAGATTGATTTTGATGAAGCATTTGACGGTATCTGGGCCTGCGCGTCCCTGGTTCATGTGGAAGAGAAGGATATGCCGGATATCTATAATAGATTGATTAAGAGCCTTGTTCCGGGCGGGGTTCTGTATATGTCCTATAAGCACGGAAGCTTTAAGGGAATCCGGAACGGACGGTATTTCTGTGATTTTACCTGGACGGAGCTGAAGCATAAGCTTGAGGCATTCCCGAAGCTGGAAGTGATTGACAGCTGGAAGAGTTACGATGTGAGAAGGGGGCGTTCGGGAGAGAGGTGGCTGAACGTTCTTTGCAGGAAAGCAGAAGAATAGGAAGTGATGGAATGGATCGAATTAAAGGGGTGAACCGGGTATTTCTGGCGACTGTACTGATTAGCTGCATCGCGCCGTATCTTGGCATCTCGGCGCTGACGGATAATTATCTGATACTTCTTCTGGCATCCCAGCTGCTGCTGATTCTTCCGGCAGCCGTGTATCTGATTCTTCAAAAGCAGAGCTACCGGGAAGCGGTCAGGCTGAACAAGCTCAGAATCTCAACAATTATCCTGCTGATTCTTCTGACGATTCTGATTATGCCGCTGATGACATTTGTGAACGCATTGTCCATGGTATTTGCGGAGAACACGACTACGGCATATATGCAGGAGCTGACGGGCCAGAATTCCATGCTGATCAGTCTGATTGGAGTGGCGCTTGTGCCTGCCGTACTGGAGGAATCCGTGTACCGCGGAATCTTTTATAATGAATACAGAAAATACCGGCCGGCAGCGGCCATCTTCTTAAGCGCGCTGCTGTTCGCCCTGCTGCACGGGAATCTGAATCAGTTTACCTATGCGTTCGTGATGGGGATTATATTCGCGCTGGTAATCGAGGCGACGAATTCGATTGCTTCTACCATGATAATGCATTTTATTATTAATGCGAATTCGATTCTTCTGATGTATGCCTATCCGAGGCTTTTATGGTATCTGGAGGGACTGTATAAGAATGCGGGGCTGACCGGCGATACGGAGCTTGCCGCGCAGCTGGAGGCAATGTTCGGAGACGGGTTCACGATAGAGGCGCTGCTTGAAGGGTCTAAGCAGGCGATCAACAGCATGGGGGTTCTTGATGTGGTGCAGGCATACGGTATGTCTGCGGTTGTGTGCACAGTTCTTGCTTTCATCGTATATCGGGCGATTGCGATTAACAACGGAAGGTGGAAGGCTGTCCGGGATATCTTCCGTAAAAAACAGCCGGAGAGTGAAGAGCCGCATATCCGTTATTCGCTCGATCCGGAAAAGCCGAAGAAAGTAAGGCTTGGTACGCCCGCGCTCTATCTGGGAGCGGCGATCATGGCAGTCGGAATGATAGCGGCGGAATTGTTATAGAACAGGAATTGTATACGATTGTGAATCTGGAGAATAATGGAATGGTAATCAGAGAATATTCAAAGAGTGATGAACCGGAATGGCTGAAGTGTCGGGTTCTTTCGTTTTTGGACTGTTCTTATTACAATGATGTGTTGACGCACAGGGAAATTTATGAGAACGATTCCGTTTGCCTTGTGGCGGAAGAAGATGGAAAAATTATTGGATTGATTGATGCTGAGATAGAAAAGGAAGCCGGGAGTTTATGTGTAGCAGGTACGCAAAGAGGAGCTGTAATCTGGCATCTGGCAGTGCTTCCGGAATATCGCAGAAATCATGTCGCTGCTTCTCTGTGGGATGAAGTTAAAAAGCGGCTTATAATGAAAGAAATCAGATATTGTGAAGTATGGACGCAGGAAGATGAAGCGGCCAATCGCTGGTATTTGGCGCAGGGATTTTACAATATCAGAGAACGGAACTGGCTGCGCTGCTATGCGCAGCCTTCAAAAGCAGACTGGTTTCTGAATCGAAAGAATATCGGCGAAATATATGGTGTTGAAGAAATGATATTTGAGGTAACACCTTCACGACGCATGGAAGTTGCCGAATACTGTTATAGAATCGATGAGGTCAGATTGTATGCAAGGGAACTGTAATCGGTTCCGGACTATATCTGCCGGCTGATTCCGGTTTGGGCCTTTTAGCAAAATTTCAGGAGACGGTGTGAACCGTTTGGTCACACCGTCTCCTGTTTATATCTGTCTATTGGCAATCATACCAGCTTCTGGCCGCAGTTCGGACAGAAATTGGCGCCCTCAGTTTTGGTGCCGCAGTTCGGGCAGAAGTTCGGCTTCGCGCCTGCTGCGGTGCCGGACGGCGTACTCTGGCTGTTCGGCGTCTGAGTATTCTGAGTGTTCTGCATCATCTGATTCGCCAGATTCATTCCCATCATCATGCCTGCCATATCCGCGGCCGTACTGCCTCCGGCATTCTTTCCCTGAGCCATTGCGTCGGTCATGGAGACCTGCTGATAGCGGCCAAGATCGCCGATCATGCTGTGAGAAGCCGTTTTGTTAATCATATCCTGAATTTCCTTCGGATACGAGAAGCTCATGATATTAAAATTGCCGATGGTCAGACCGTCCGGTTCAATCTGCGCATCCAGATCGGCACGGATGCCGTTCGCAATATCAAAGGAGTTAGCCTGGAGGTTGAACATATCCTTGCCTTCCTTGCTGATCCACTTCATGAGCAGCTGATCCAGAACGGCGGATATGCGAACCTGGACATTCTCGACCAGATAGCTGTCCTTGATTCCCGCGATCTTGTCGATCAGGCGGATGTAGTCGCTGACGCGGAAGGTGTAGGTTCCGTACGAACGGATCGGCATTCCGCCGGGAAGGCCGGGCGCCGGAATGTTAATGGCGTTGCCGGTTCCCCATTTGACAACGAATTCCTTGGTATTCACAAAGAGAACCTCGGCGCGCATGCCGGAGTTGAAGCCGAACTTAAAGCCCTTCAGAGTGGAGAGGAACGGAATGATCTCGGATTCAATGTCAAAATCACCGTCTTCCGTGAACACGCCCTCTATCTGGCCGTTGTACAGAAAAATTGCATCCTGTCCGGGACGCAGTATCAGGCGGCTGCCTTTTTTGATCTCGGTATTATGCCATTTCCAGAAGATCATATCCTCCCTGAATTCTTCCCATTCCACAACGTTGGCAAACTGCTTTGAAAATAAGCCCATATTGATTCCTCCTTAAATAAATAATAACTTCTCGGAATCTTCAGCCCTGATTTTATAAGGCTTTCAGACCCCTATCTCAAAAAATCACCCACTTTTTTTCAAAAATCGGGTTCTTTCCAAAGTTAGTTGAATTATAGTGTATTTTTTCTCCACCTATGGTATATTAAAGGAAGTGAATCATTGCCAGAAAGTGGGGACCAAAATGGAAGAATTCGTTAGACTGTTGGATGAGCGCCTGGATTATATCCGGCATGAAATTGTTGGTGATACTGTATATATTTATGTGGAATCCAACCGGGAAGAACCGGTCTGCCCATACTGCGGCACGCCGTCCACCCGAAAGCATAGTGTTTACGAACGCAGTTTCCAGGACCTTCCCATTATGGGGAAGAAAACAAAGATCATTCTGGAAAACAGAAAAATGTTCTGTGTGAATCCGGACTGCCCGCATACAACATTTGCGGAAACCTTTGATTTCCTTCCGCCGAAGGGAAAGAAAAGCAGACGGCTGTTAGATAAGATTGTAGACATATCATTGAATGTCAGTTCCCTGGCAGCGGCGGAACTGTTGAAAGACGGGATTGCGGATGTGGGAAAAAGTACCATCTGCAATCTCTTAAAAAAAAGATACACTCCTGCCGCAAAAGGAAATGGTGACAAAGGTATGCGTAGATGATTTTGCCATCCGCAAAAGGCACACTTATGGGACAATCATGGTTGATATGGAAAGCAGAAGGGTGATCGACCTCCTTCCATCAAGGGAAATCGAAGATGTTGTTGAATGGCTGAAAACTTATCCGAATCTCAGCATTGTATCAAGGGATGGCTCTGTCTCCTACCATTCCGCAATCAGCCAGGCGAATACTGCCATTGTGCAGGTCAGTGACCGTTTCCATCTGTTAAAAGGATTTACAGACGCGGCGAAAAAGTTTCTGACCCGATTTTTATCTGCGAACTTCTGTCTTCCCCAAGAAGCGTCCCATTATGCCGGGACAGCAACCGCGGATTATTGGAGCAAAGAAGGGAAAGAAGATTTCCCCACAAAAGAACATAAGCAGACATTGGAAAGAAAGACAGCCCTTGTAAAAAAAGTACGGGAATTAAAGGAAGAAGGATGGAATAACGGGGAGATTGCGGAGCGGACAGGCATCGGCCGGCAGACAGTTGCCAAATACCTGAAACCCGGATATAACCCGGTGAATGCATTGTATAATACAACCTACCCAAGTAAAATCAAGCCTTATGTGGAAGATATCAAGGGCTTGCTTTCCGAAGGGAAAACCTTCCGCCAGATCAGTTCTTATATCCGTGAGAAAGGTTACAGGGGCGCGGATTCAACCATCCGTATGTATGCAACACGGGAGCGGAAACTGCTGAAAGAAGCAGGAGACGGCAGGGGAGAAAAAATAGAACGCCGCTGGCTGATAAAACTGCTGTATAAACCGGTTGACCAGGTAAAGGGGATCAGCCAGAAGCAGTTGGATCAGGTGATCGAGCAATATCCTGTTATTGGGAAAGTGTATGACGCGGGGAAAAGCTTTAAGGAGACACTGTTTGCCCGAAAGCCAGAGGATCTGGAAGCGTGGATGGAAGAATGCCAGTTGCTGGGGATAGAAGAACTGGATAGTTTTGTGAATGGGATCCAAAGGGATAAAGACGCGGTGAAAAACACGATACAATTCGACTATAATAATGGTCTTGCAGAGGGGAGCGTAAACAAGCTGAAGGTTGTAAAGAGGATTATGTATGGCCGCAACAGTTTTGAACTATTAAAGTCTAAACTGTTACGGCTTGAATTAAAGCGAAAAATCAACTAACTTTGGAAAGAACCAAAAATCACTTGACAATATAGGGAGGTTTTGATATGGCAGTAAGTTATAAAAAACAGTTTCATCTGATGATTAAAGAAAACATTAGCAATGCACAACTAATGTGCAACGCCAGAATCTCTGCAAATATTATTACAAAACTGAAAGACGGCCAATACATTGCCTTAGATAAAGTGGAGAGTATTTGTGCCGCACTGAACTGTACTCCAAATGATATATTAGAATTTTTGCCTACAGAATCATCCATGAGAGGAGGGATAAACGATGTTTAATGTTGGCGATAAAGTCTGCTTAACAATTAACAACCAAATGGTTGGCGCTATTATTGCCGTTCTCCCCTCTGCTAATTCTGTAGTACGGTATCAAGTGTTCCATGATGCGAATAGCATTTCTACCTATTTCGAAAATCAGTTG
>DVNP01000247.1 GCA_018714285.1 Candidatus Caccomorpha excrementavium
AGCTGTTATTCGGCGTCTGTTCCGGCGTCATGCTCCCGAAGTTCTGCATCAGCTTCTGCATGATCTCATCCTTCACAAAACCGTCGATAAAATAAATACAGGCCTTCCTGCCGACGAAGTTAACGACACGATATATGATGTCAAAGTTATCTTCCACGACAAGGGCCTGATTAAAATAGGCAACGGACTCATCCAAATTCGCCGAAATATAATCGGGCATACCTTTCATCTCCTCTCGCAGCTTTCTTGCTTCAGAGTTAGTATGTCCCTCTTTTGTTAACATTATCCATTCCGGCCTGTTTTTTTCATCAGGTTTTGGTTACTGTCCGCAGCAGCCTCCCGCGCAGGTGCAGTCCTCTCCCTCTTCATGGCCGGGGCAGGCGGAATGATCACAGTTCGAATCATAGCTTGCTCCCGCGCTTCCGTCCAGATATGCGGCAACCGCAACATCCACATCGCCCTGCATTCCGGGAACTACAAGAATTCCCGCTTCCATCATCATCTGCATTGCCGGTCCGCCGATACCGCCGCAGATTACGACATTCACGTTGCGATCCTTTAAGAATCCCGCCATTGCCGCGTGTCCGCCGCCTTCCGGCTTAACCGTTACACGATTCTGCAGGCTGCCGTTCTCAAGAGTATAGATGGTAAAGCACTCACAGTGTCCGAAATGTCCGGACACATTGCCGTCCTCATCCGTTGCTGCCGCGATCACAATCGTCCCTGTCTGCTCCTTCTTCTCAACGGGAAGCGTCTTCTCAAGGAAATCTGCGGCCTCATCCAGCCAGTCTCCTGTCAATCCTTCAATCGTTCCTTCATCCACTGCCTGCGCAATTGCGGGATCCACCGGAATTCTTGCAAGAACCTTCAGACCGAACTTCGATGAAATCTCATCCGCATGACTCTTTCCGAAGATGCTGATTTTCTCTCCGCACTTCCCGCACTGAACATAGCTGTAATTCTCAACCACTCCGAGTACCGGAATATTCATAGCCTTTGCCATATTGACCGCCTTGGATACAATCAGAGAAACCAGATCCTGCGGGCTTGTGACGATAATAATCCCGTCAAGAGGCAGGGACTGGAATACGGTCAGCGGCACGTCGCCGGTTCCGGGCGGCATGTCCACGAACATATAATCGACATCTCCCCATACAACCTCGGACCAGAACTGCTTGACCGAGCCCGCAATGATAGGCCCTCTCCAGAGCACCGGCATCTCTTCCTCCTCCAGAAGAAGGTTCACGGACATGATTTCCGTCCCGTTCTTTGTCATGGTCGGAAGGATTCCCAGCTCATTTGCCTGCGCCTTTGAATGGACGCCGAAGGCCTTCGGAATGGACGGTCCTGTAATATCCGCGTCCAGGATTGCGGTCTGATACCCCTTTCTGCCCATCAGTACAGCCAGATATGATGTTACCAGCGACTTGCCGACGCCGCCCTTGCCGCTGACTACGCCAATCACGCGCCTGATATTGCTGTACTGATTCATCGGCTCAAGCATCTCTTCTCTGGAAGGCTGCCTTGACGAGCAGCTTGCCCCGCAGCTCGAACAGTCATGGGAGCATTCTTCCTCCGGAATCTGATTTACATTCTCTTCACTCATCATTCATTCTCCTCCGCATAAGTATTGTTTCTTTGCAGCTCCTGCGGACAGCTCCTGCAGCTTTGTCCGCATTCACAGTGCGTAGTCGCCACTTTATAATTCCCGCCCTTCACCAGCAGGCCCTTGCCCATGCACAGGGCTTCAGCCGACTTGTTCCTGCCGGAATACAACATTCTCTGAAAGGTTCCTCTGGATACGCCCATCCGTCTGGCCGCCTCCTCCTGATCAAGCCCTTCCAGATCACACAGCCGAATCGCCTCAAGCTCATCCACATTCAGGGTAATAAACTCGCACTCCTTATCCTCCGGGCGGAACACCCGGTCATGGAACTCCCGGCAGACCCTCCTGCATTTCGCATTTCTTGGCACCTTATACTCACCATGCCTTTCTGCGTTAATTGTGCATATGCACGATATTTATTATACTACCTGATAAGGATTTGTCAAGAAAAAGATGGACCGCTTCTTTAGCTGTCCATCTCTGCCATTTCTTCCCATTTCTCCATCAGTTGTTCAAGCCTTGTCTCCGTCTCCTGCTTCTCTTTGTTCAGCTCCATCAGACGTTCCGGATCCGTAAAAACCTCTTCCCTGGTCAGCAGCTCATCAATCTCCTGATTTCTTGCTTCCAGGGACTGGATCTCATTCTCCAGCTTCTTTAAATCATTCTGGTGCTTGCGGATTCTGGCCTGCTCCTCTTTCTGCTGCTGCCATACAAGCTTCCCTTCCGACTGAGTCTGAGGCTTTGCGGCAGACCATATGGTCCCCTGGGCGCTTCCGGTACTTTGATTAATGCGCAGGTTCCGCACATTTCTGTCCGCTGTCTGAGAAAGCGCCGCCCCGGCAGGCGCAGAAGCGGTTCCAAGCTGCGCGCGCTCTACATCGGCTTTCTTCTCCAGATAATAATCATAATTGCCAATATAATTAACAAGAGAATGCGCCGTCAGATCCAGAATTCTGGTTGCCGTCCGGTTAATGAAATATCGGTCATGAGAGACATACAGCACCGTTCCCGTATAGCTGCGGATCGCATTCTCCAGGATCTCCTTGGAGGTAATATCCAGATGATTGGTCGGCTCGTCAAGAATCAGAAGATTCGCCTCGGACAGCATCAGCTTGGCAAGCGAAACTCTGCCCCGCTCGCCGCCCGATATGGAACCAATCAGCTTGAACACATCATCATTGGTAAATAAGAACGCAGCCAGGGTATTGCGGATTGCCGTATCGTTCATATGGGGATACTCATCCTGAATCTCCTCAAAAATCGTCTTCTTCGGATCCAGTACCTGGTGCTCCTGATCGTAATACCCGATCTTAACGCGCGTCCCAAGCCGGATCTCCCCCGAATCCGCCGGCTCTAAGCCGTTGATAATCTTAAGCAGTGTTGTCTTGCCGGTTCCGTTATTGCCGATGATCGCAACCTTTTCCTCCCGCTTGATTTCAAAATTAATATTCTCAAAAAGCAGGTTCGAACCGAACGCCTTAGACAGCCCTCTTACAGTCAGCACGTCATTGCCGCTTATCACATGCGGCTCAAGGCGGATGTCCATGCGGGAATTCACCTGCGCGGGCTTTTCGATCCGCTCGACCTTCTCCAGCATCTTCTCTCTGCTCTCCGCGCGCTTAATCGACTTCTCCCGGTTAAAGGAACGGAGCTTCGCAATCACTTCCTCCTGCCTCTTAATCTCTCTCTGCTGATTAAAATAATGCCTCAGCACCGTCTCGCGCTGCGCTTCCTTCTTCTGCGCAAAGGCAGTATAATTCCCCTCATACATCACTGCCTTGCTTCCTTCCAGCTCAACCACCTTCGTGACCACTTTATCCAGAAAATACCGGTCATGCGCAACTACGACAACCGCCCCTGAATAATTCACAAGGAAGTTCTCAAGCCAGGCAATCGACTCCATATCCAGATGGTTGGTCGGCTCGTCAAGCAGGATCAGATCCTGCGTGGAAAGCAGAAGCTTGCCCAGCGCCACTCTTGTCTTCTGTCCTCCGGACAGCGTCGTAATCGGCTTCGTGAATTCCTCCTGGGTAAATCCAAGTCCCTTTAAGATCCCCACAACCTCGGACTTATAGGCATACCCGTTCTTATGCTCGAATTCATGCGTCAGTCTGGTATAGGTATTCAAAAGCCTGGTCAGTTCCTCTCCGTCCACTTCCTTCATCTGCCGCTCCAGACTCCGGATATTCTCCTCAAGCCGGATCACATCCGCCTTCACCGTAAGCATCTCATCATAGATCGTACTCTCGCTCGACAGCTCCTGATGCTGCGCAAGATAACCGATTGTCGCGTCCTTCGCAAGGATCACCTCTCCCTCATCTGCCGCAAGCTCCCCCATGATAATCTTTAACAGCGTCGATTTTCCCGCACCGTTAATTCCGACAATCGCCGCCTTCTCTCTCTCATTAATATGAAAGGACACCTGATTCAATATGACATCCGTACCGTAACTCTTGGTTATATTCTTACATGCTAAAATCATCTGATTCCTCATTCCCGCGCGCCGGATCTGTGCGCGCCTTCTTCTGCATTTACGGCCTTACCGGCACGTTACGGCAAATATTGTAACACAGGGCGAAGCAGGAAGTCAATCTGTCATTACTTAAGCTCCGTACACCGGAGCACAGCGTAAGAAGCAATCCCAAATACACAGGAAAACACAAGAAAAGTAAACACCGGGAACAGATGGTTTATGGTCCCGTCAGACATAAGCCCCATCGCGTTCATAAGGAATTCCAGAATAGTTCCCGTAACTTCGGCCGGAAGTACATATCGGACGATTGCGGCAATCAGTACGACGGCTCCGCCAAGCAGCACTCCGGCATAAACAGCCAGGGTCTTCCCGATTTTATTTACAACAAGAACAGCCAGATACAGCAGGCCGCAGATCATCAGGTAAAACGTAAAGAGCCACATCCAATTTGCAAAGATATTATCATAACCGTAGACAGCGCCATACAGAGACTCATAGCGCGGCAGAAAATGATGCAGCAGACGGCCCATTACCGTATCGACAAGTGACATGATTCCGCATGTGAACCCGAACAGCGAAATGGTAGCTATAAAAATATACTTACGGGTAAACCCGTTCTGTATCAACATCTTAAAATCCTCTTTAAATCCCAGTACTCCCAGAATACTGACATAGATAACACTGTTGATCTCCAGAGCGCTCGTACCCCCATTTTCAAAATTCCCCATACAGATTCCTATAATCAAGGTAATAAGAACAACAATGG
>DVNP01000248.1 GCA_018714285.1 Candidatus Caccomorpha excrementavium
CGACAGGGCAAGATCAACCGGGAATCAGTCATCGCCCGCATTCGTATTGATTTCGAGAAGATTCGTTCCCGATATGCTGTACAGGTTAATATATGTGTTCACTCCGTCAACCATAAGCGCGGCAGTCACACCCTGATTCGCGACATCAATCTCATAAATCTGATGCGTCGTATTCACCGGATTGGAACTTCCTGTCCCGTCCATAATATACAGACTTCTTCCGGCGCGATCCGCGACCGCCGCCGCGTCCTCACAGACCGCGTAGATCGGATCCGTCATCGTATACGAGACATTCCAGAGCATCGTGCCGTCTCCGTCCAGCGCCTCGGCGCCGTCTCTGTTCACTCTGAGCACTCCGTTCCCGTATCTTGTATATTCCTCCGAGCCGGAGGTCTTATTCCTGGAGGTTACCGTCTCATAGCTGTTATATACCCGGTTCTCTCTCCCGTACAGGTACAACACTCCTAGTACCGCGGCGGCGGCCCCGACAAGGAGCGCCGCCGTAATCATCAGACGTCTTGCCCGTCTCTTTCTCGCCTCATAGCTCTGCATATTGATATTCTCTATTCTATCCATAGTACTATGCCCTTCCCTTTGCCGCGGATCCCCCTCCCCGTAATCTGTATGTTATTATACATGATATTCCGGACAATCGCACTATTTTTTTCTTCCTTTTTCTTATGGTACAATCAATTCCTGTCCAATGTAGATTAAATCCTCATTTTCAATCTGATTCAGTTCCTTAATCTCCTCAATATATGCCGGAGACTGATACAGCTTCCAGGATATTCCAAGTAAAGTGTCCCCCTTCTGAACGATATAAGATTTTAAGGCCGCCCCGCCTGCGGTCTCCTCACTGTCCTCAGAAGCACCGTCCGAAGCTTCCTGTCCGTCCGAAGCGTTCGAGCCGGCGGAATCAGAGACCCCGGCTGACTCAGAGGGACCCGGCGGCTCCGGAGTAACCGTCGGATCGGTTCCTTCGGTCTGCTCCATCTCTGACTGTGACTCCTCCTGCGGCTCTTCCGACACTGGTTCTTCTGACGCCGTATTCTGCGCCTCATTCTCTCCTGACGCGGGCTCTTTTGTCTCTTCGCCTGAATCTGCAGATTCTGCCGTCCCATCCGGTTCCCCGCTTTCTTTCTCTCCTTCGTCCTTTGCTTCTTCCGTACTCTCCGCCTCCGTCCGGCCGTGGCTTCCCGCAACAACAGGCAGCGCGTCCTCCTGCAGTCTTTCATAACGGTTCAAAGCAGAAGCTCCGATAATCAGAACCGCCGCGGCAGCAAGGGTACCTGCGGTATAGACCAGTCCTTTCATCCCTTTCAGCTCCGGCTTCGTACCGGAATCTTTATTCGCAGACGCATCCTTTGTTCCGAATACACGTTTTGGCGCGGACGCGTCCGGTTCCGGAAAGGGCCCCGGTTTCCTTTCGTTTCTGAGTCTGGCCGCTCTTTCCCTGTTCTCCTCCACGGTTCTGCGGATTTTCTGTGTTGTATCGTCCTGAAATGATTCCTCCGTGCTTCCCGGAATCAGTCTGTGATCAATCATATAGTTTTGCATGCCTTCATTCCGGTCATAATATATGTAATATCCGTCCTGCCTGGTCATCCTGCCGGATATCCGGACATAGAAGGCCTCTTCCTGCTCCAGCGCATCGTATTTCAGCAGTACCTTATCCTTCCCCGCAAAATGATCCGCGTGGACTTTCTGGATCGTATCTGCCTCCAGAAGGAAAGACGGCCCGCCCAGGAACCATCCCATAATCTCGCCGTCCGGAAAGTATTTCTTAATATCCTCATAGATATCTGTCCAGACACGCTCGGTGAACCGTATCTTTCCCTCTTCAATACAATCGGCTTTGACAGCGCCGTACAGAAATACCGCGCTTTCCTCCCCCTGGGTCTGGTATGATCCGATAAAAACGGCGGCCGCACACTCAGTCAGCATATTTTCGGCATATTGCCGGGTCCAGGTTTCCACGTAATCTTCCATATATATCTTAAGCGTTCCGGTACACGTCCCAATCTGACGGATATTTTTTGGCAGTTTGATCATTCCGCACTCTTCCTCCTGTCCTTTTCCCCTATCGTATCACACAGGATAAGAGGTTTTTGTCAAAAATCCTTCCGGAACGCTTTATAAGTGATCTTCCTGTTCCGATCCAATTCTTCTCATTCCACGGATTCTCGCCATCTTTTTTAAACGGCTTCCTCCAATCCGCTCGAAGCCCGGCATATTTTGCCTTCTCATGCGTAAATCGGCATGTCTGAATTTCCTGTCTCAGGCAATACTGTTCATAGAAAGATTCGATGCGGGAGAGAGGAGTTATGAAAGCAAATTATCCTATGGAAATAAAATCAGACATCCACTATTATGATTCTTCGGACAGATATTCCCCCAGAGCATTCGGGGATGATTTATTTGAAATGATAGCGGAGAAATACCGCGCATATCCCGGCTTAACCGGACAGCTTGTATTCTTATGCATTGGCTCCGATCGGGCGACCGGAGACTGTCTCGGTCCTATTGTGGGATATAAGCTAAGACAACTTAATATGTCCGGATGTTCCGTATACGGCACTCTGGAATATCCCGTTCACGCCAGGAACCTGGAGGAAACGATCGAATATATCGAAGCCTTTCACGGAGAGCCTATCATCATTGCAATTGACGCTTCTCTCGGGCGTTCTTCCCATGTGGGATATTTCACGCTGGGACGGGGCGCCCTGAAGCCCGGCGCCGGCGTAGACAAAGAGCTTCCAAGCGTAGGAGATCTGTATATTACCGGAATCGTCAATATGTCCGGCTTTCTTGACCATATGCTTCTTCAGACCACACGTCTCCACATCGTCATGAAGCTGGCCGATCGAATCTGTGAGGGAATCGCCCGCTGTGTCGGGCGTCTGGCCGAAGAGGACGCCAAAGAAACGGCATGCAGCCTGCAAAAGTAACACAGGCTGCATGCCGTATTCGTCCGGTTATTTCTTCCTTGCCGCCGTCCTGCTCTGATTCTCCTGCCGGTACAGAAGCGCTGCCTCCGAAACATTGGAAGCGCGTCCCGAGGCAATCAGCCCGCTCAGCGCGTCCACAGCCTGAAGATTCATCATATCTTTTCCCATGAAACCTTCATATCGCCTGGTTATCTCCACGGCGAATTCCCGGGCCTTCTGTTCCGCCAGATCCTGATCGGCTTCTGCTTTCTCATGCCTTGCCTTCAGATCGTCAAGCTCCTTCTGGTTCCGATCCGTAATCTCCTTCGCAAGCGCCGTTCTGGTGCCGGAATCGAATTCCTTCAACGCCTTCTTCTCGTTCTCCGCCAGCTCGTCAAGCTTCTTCTGGCATAACTGAAGCTGTTCGTCATATTTCTCCAGTCCATACCCGCTCTCATCCCGGTCTCTTCGGATCCCCCGCGCGATTCTGCGTTCTTCCTTCTCAATGCGGAATATATCCGAACGAATCAGCCGGACAGACTGAAATGCGGCAAGATGTCTGGTTCTGACTTTGGAACGGAGCAGAGCATACAGTCCTCCGAACACGAGAATAACCGCAAGATACATGAGAACTATCATGTATCCCTTCCTGTCCGGAATCAGCAGGAAATAGATTCCGCACGGAATCAACAGGAGTACCAGCACGAATATACATGCATACAGAAGATCGCCGATGCCGGCCGGCAGAAAAAAGGAAAAGAACAGCCGGCTGCCGCATAACCGGTTTATCTGCTCCTTTCGGAATACTGCCCTGATTTCTGCCCGCTTTTCTCTTTTTTGTTCCTCAAGCTCGGCTGTTTCAATCTGAATTCTCTCGGATATTCTGGCTGTTTTCAGCTTGTCCTTTTTGGAACGGATCTTTTTCATCCGTGTCTTTATCGTATTCATTTCGGAATCAAAGGAACTCTCGATCTCTTGCCTGCGCTGTCTGGTAACGGCCGTGATCTCCGCCTGTATGGACTGCTCCCTGGCCGAAAGCTGCCGCTCAAGTCTGTCTTCTTCCGCATCGAGCTCCCGGCACCTCTGGCGGTATCCATCCAGCTCCAGCAGATTTTCCTTAAGGGTCTCCAGTATTTCGATACCTCCGGATAGAATGTCTCCGCTTCCTTCTGCCGTCTTCTGATCCTGAATTACTGTATTTTCCGACAACCGCCCTTCCTCCTTTCGTACTGTTTGTTATCCTGTATCGCCCTATAATTCCACCCGTCCGTCAAGCGCCCGGAGCAAAGTGACTTCATCGATATACTCCAGATCTCCGCCGACAGGAACCCCGCTTGCGATCCGGGTAACCTTGATTCCGGTCGGCTTCACCAGCTTACTGATATACATCGCGGTCGCCTCTCCCTCCAGACTGGAATTCGTCGCTATAATAACCTCATCCACATCTCCCTGAAGACGGATCATCAGCTCCTTCAGCCGGATATCCGCAGGCCCGATTCCCAGCATCGGCGAAATGGCGCCGTGCAGAACATGATAGACTCCTTCGTATTTCCCGGTTCTCTCATATGCCGCCAGATCCCTTGAATTCTCCACCACCATAATCGTCTTATGATCCCGCTTCGCGCTTGCGCAGATCGGACACAGCTCCTGATCCGTTAGCGTACAGCATTCTTTACAGTAGCGGATGTTCTTCTTCGCGTGGGTTATCGTCTCCGCGAGTCTTGACACCTGATCCTCCGGCATATTGATAATATGAAACGCGAGCCGCTGGGCTGTCTTGGTTCCGATTCCCGGCAGCCTTCCCAGCTCCTCAATTAGTTTGCTTATTTCGTTGCTGTAATATTCCATGTCCGACCATTTCCCTTCCGAATTAACACAGCCCGGAAGCTTCTGATTCCGGGCTGCGGGCTGTATCCGAGATATTCCTTCAGAACGGGAATCCGCCTCCGAGTCCGCCTGTGATCGAATTCATAACCTCGGAGGATTCCTCCTCCATCTTCCTCCATGCCTCATTGGTCGCGGCTACAATCAGATCCTCCAGCATCTCAATATCATCCGGATCCACAACTTCAGGGGTTAATTTGATTCCCGTAACCTCCTTTTTGCCGGATACGGTCACGGTCACGGCGCCGCCGCCCGCAGATGCTTCCCAGGTCTTTTCCTCCAGCTCCTTTGTCTTCTCCTCCATCTGCTTCTGCATCTTCTGCGCCTGCTTCATCAGATTGTTCATGTTTCCGGGCATCATGCCGCCCGGAAATCCGCCTCTCTTCGCCATAGCCAATCTCTCCTTCTAAGTTATAATAATGAATCTGAGCTACTCTGTATACTCAATCGGTACATTTTTAAATACCTTCGTCAGATCGGGATAATCCTCCATCCCCATCTGGTTCTCTCCTGCGAGCTTTGTCTCAATTGTAAGACGTCGGCCGATTACCTTCGCGGCGGCATCCTCAATCTCCCTGAAATGATCTCCTGATTCAATCCATTCCTTATCGATCTTACTCTCAAATACCAGAAGCAAAGTACTGCCATTCCCCGGCGACGGTCTCGCATTCGCCAGACAGGACCTCACCGAAGGACTGACTCCCGCGATCACGGCCTTCCAGTTCTGCGCTGCCGCGCGCAGATCCTCGCTCAGCGCTTCCGGCAGAACTTCGGGCTCCTTCGGCCCTTCCGGCGAGGTCTCCTGTATTGCCGCGCTCCCCGCGCCATTCTCAGCAATCGGTATTCCCTCCTCAATCCTCTTTTCCAGCCTCTTCAGCCGGCTTACCAGGGACGAATAATCCGTCTCCATCTCCGGTCTGCACAGCTTAATCAATGTGATTTCGATCAGAACCCTCTTCTGGGAAGTGTATTTCACCTGACCGGATAACTCGGAGAAGATACGGATATAGCGCATAAGCAGCTCCGCGTCGCACAAAGCCGCCTCCTGCCGGATCAGAGCAAGCTGATCTGAAGACACCTCAAGGATCTCATCGAACTCCTCCGAGGCCCTGGCCAGCAGCAGATTGCGCAGATACCAGGTAAAATCCGCCGTGAACTGCGCCAGATCCCTTCCCGTCACAACAAGCTCTTCCAGAATCCGCACACAGCCTGCGACATCGCCTTCGCGGATATTATCGAGGAGACTGGCGAACACCTCCACATCAACCGTGCCTAATACCTCCAGTACCTTATCATAGGTCAGCTCCTGTCCAAGATAAAAGGCAATGCACTGATCCAGCAGACTCAATCCGTCACGCATGGAGCCGTCCGCCGCTCTTGCCACATACCTGAGCGCCTTATCCTGGGCGACAACCTGCTCCTTATCCGCCAGCTCCCTGAGCCTCGCGGCAATCTCATCTATCGATATCCGCCGGAAGTCGTACCGCTGGCAGCGCGACAGAATCGTAATCGGAATCTTGTGAACCTCTGTGGTTGCCAGGATAAAAATAACGTAAGACGGCGGTTCCTCAAGCGTCTTGAGCAGCGCGTTAAATGCTCCCGGCGACAGCATATGAACCTCATCGATAATATATACCTTATATCGGCCCTCAGTCGGAGAATAACGGACTTCCTCTACAATCTCCCGGATATTGTCAACTCCGTTGTTCGAAGCCGCATCGATCTCAATCACATTCATCGATGTCTGCGCCTTGATGGAACGGCACATCGGACAGACTCCGCAGGGACTTCCGTCTCTGGGATTCTCACAGTTGACCGCCCTGGCAAAGATCTTCGCCACCGTTGTCTTCCCGGTTCCTCTCGTTCCGCAGAACAGATACGCATGCCCGATTCGCTGCGCCTTAATCTGATTCCTTAAGGTTGTGACAATCGCGTCCTGCCCTTTGACATCATCGAAAGTATCGGGACGAAACTTTCTGTATAACGCGGTATAAGACATTCCCTTAGCCCTCCGTTTCCAAAACTAATACTCAAAGCCGCTCCCGTCCATTATACCATAATCCTCCCGCCCCTGCCACATCTTTTTGGCAGGGGCGTCCTCTGCCACATCTTTTTGGCAGGGGCGTCCTCTGCCACACCTTTTTGGCAGCGGCATCTGCTGACTTCCGCTGCTCCGACTCCTGTCCGACACGCAAAGATGCCGCCGGGCCATCGGTTCAGATGAGCCCGCGGCATCCGCCGCCGCGCAGGAGACTAATCCTCTTCAATCACATGAATCTCGAGCGCGTCAAAATCAATTGCATCAATAAAATTATCCTGTGTAAACTTTACCTTATCGTGCTTTTTGAATTCTGCCACTGTGGAATCCAGCCATATCGGCTTGGATAAATCATAGGCATAACAGATTTCATCAACAGCGGCAAAGATTTTCTTTGTTCTCGTCATATTCGGATCGTCATTGACGATCACCATATCCTTCAGCATGCGG
>DVNP01000249.1 GCA_018714285.1 Candidatus Caccomorpha excrementavium
GAAAGAATAGAGAAAGAAAGGATATTTCATCATGATTATTGTAATGAAGCCTCATGCCAGACAGGAGGCAATCGATCATATTATTGAGCTGATACGTTCCAACGGCCTTGAGGCTCATCTCTCGGCCGGCAGAGAGGTCACCATCATCGGTGTTATCGGTGATAAGACCCGGCTTGCGGATAAGAATCTTGAGATTGCAGAGGATGTTGAACGAATCGTCCCCGTAACGGAAAGCTATAAGCTTGCCAACCGCAAGTTTCATCCGGAATCCAGCGTTATTAAGGCCGGAGATATCGAGATCGGCGGCGGCAGGCTGGTTATCATGTCCGGCCCCTGCGCGGTTGAGAGCAGGGAACAGCTCATGGAAACCGCCTTCGCGGTGAAAAAGGCAGGAGCGCAGATTCTCCGAGGCGGAGCCTACAAGCCCAGAACCTCGCCCTATGCTTTTCAGGGACTTGAGGAGGAAGGACTCCGTTATATGAAAGAAGCGCGGGAAGCAACCGGCCTGAGCGTTGTCTGTGAAGTAACAAGTCTTCACGCGATTGAATCGGCTGTGAAATATGTCGATATTCTTCAGATCGGTGCCAGGAATATGCAGAACTTTTATCTGCTGAAGGAAGCGGGCAAAACCGGTCTCCCGGTTCTGCTCAAGCGCGGACTGGCCGCCACCATCGACGAATGGCTCAATGCCGCGGAATATATTATGTCTGAGGGCAATCCGAACGTAATCCTGTGCGAACGGGGAATCCGGACATTCGAGACCGCAACCAGGAATACGCTTGATATCAGCGCTGTTCCCGTGATCAAGGAACGCAGTCATCTCCCGATTATTGTAGATCCCAGCCATGCAAGCGGAATCCGCAGTCTTGTAAAGCCTCTGGCCATGGCCGCTGTTGCGGCAGGCGCAGACGGACTGATGATTGAGACGCATCCGAACCCCTCCCAGGCGCTCTCCGACGGCCCGCAGTCCTTAACCTTCCCGCAGTTCGGGGAGCTGTGCAGAGAATTACAGCCGCTCGCCGCACTGATGGGCAGAAGCCTTTAAACGGGGAGGACGCCTATGAACGATATCACGGTTGGCTTTATCGGCTTTGGATTGATCGGCGGTTCCGTCGCCCGCGCGCTGAAAGCGGGAGAACGTCCCCCAAGACTGATTGCCTATAATTATCATAAAGGCAGCACCCCGCCTGGACTTGCTCTCGCCCTGAAGGACGGGGTGCTGGATGCCGTGACGGAAGATCTGACAGACTTCTCTTCCTGCGGCATTATATTTTTATGTGCTCCTGTGCGGAAGAATATTGAATATCTTTCCCTTCTCAAGCCGATTATCACACAGGACTGCATTCTGACCGATGTAGGAAGCGTTAAGGACAATATACAGGAAGCGGCCAGGAAACTTGGGCTTCTGGACAGATTCATCGGAGGGCAT
The DNA here is from genome assembly GCA_018714285.1 of Candidatus Caccomorpha excrementavium. GTDB lineage: Bacteria > Bacillota > Clostridia > Lachnospirales > Lachnospiraceae > Caccomorpha > Caccomorpha excrementavium. The sequence continues at coordinate 1,430 of DVNP01000249.1, forward strand.
CCGATGACCGGCTCGGAAAAGACCGGTTATGAGAATTCTTACGCCATGCTGCTGGAAAATGCATACTATATCCTGACCCCGTCCTGGGAGACGCCGGAGCATATCGTGAATACGATGCTGTCCCTGATTCAGTCCTTCGGTTCCATTCCGGTTCTTCTTGACAGCAAAGAACACGATGCCATTACCGCAGCGATCAGCCACCTTCCGCATATTATTGCGGCCCAGCTTGTCAACCTTATAAAAGACAGCGGCAGTTTATCAGATAAGATGCGGCTCCTCGCAGCCGGCGGCTTTAAGGATATTACAAGGATTGCCTCCTCTTCTCCCGTCATGTGGGAAAATATCTGCCTGACGAACGCCGACAGCATCCGCAGGGTTCTCGGGCAGTATATAAAAGCCCTCCAAGCCGCGGATCAGGCGCTTGCCTCGCGGGATTCCGCCTCCCTTTATCAGCTTTTTGATTCCGCGGGAGCTTACCGGAATTCCATACCAAACAGCAAAAAGGGCGCCATTCGAAATGTTTATGAAATCTATTTAGACATTATCGATGAAGCAGGAGCCATTGCGACCGTAGCAACCCTGCTCGCAAGCAATCATATCAGCATTAAAAATATTGGTATTATTCACAACCGTGAATACGAAGAAGGCGTTCTGAGAATCGAATTCTATGATGATACATCCAGAGAACTCGCGCTCCAGCTTCTGAAGCGGCATCGTTATACAATATATGACAGGCAGTAAATTACAGTATTATTTATTTTTATTTTACTTTTTTTGCTTGAAAGCCTGTCATTTTTGTATTGATATTGCATCACATCCCCGGCAATGGTACAATAAGGAAGAATCAGTGCCCGCCAAATGACATATTCTCTAAATGAAAAAGGGGGATCGACGAATGAAAGAATTAACCGTACCGGCCAGAACCGACAACCTTGATCAGGTCCTGGATTTTATTGCGGAACAGCTTGAGGAATATGACTGTCCGATGAAGCTTATCATGCAGATTCAGGTAGCAGCAGAAGAGATCTATGTTAACATTGCGCATTATGCTTATCACCCGGAAGAAGGACAGGCGACTATCCGATGCTGTATCGGAGGCGATCCTTTGGAAGTCATCATTACCTTCCTCGATCACGGACGTCCCTATAATCCGCTGGAGAATACAGATCCTGATATTTCTCTGTCCGCCGACGAAAGAGAAATCGGCGGCCTGGGAATTTTTATGGTAAAGAACATCATGGACGATATCTCATATCGGTTCGAAAACGGGAATAATATCCTTACAATCAACAAAAAACTGAAATAACCGGATCCGGCATGCCGCATTGTTATTTCCTGAT
>DVNP01000250.1 GCA_018714285.1 Candidatus Caccomorpha excrementavium
CAGCCAGTACGAAATCCCGGATTAAATCCATGTTCAATTTAATGTTGGACTATGCTCTGGAATATGAGATTGTAGATAGAAATTATGCACGAACATTTGAGTTATCCGGGGATATTGTTAAGGAAGTGGAAGAAAACAAGCAAGAACACATTATATTCTCAGATAGTGAAATGAAAACATTGTGGGAGAATGTCAATCAAGTAAAATTTGTTGACTGGATTCTTATTCAGTGCTATATGGGATGGCGGCCACAGGAACTTGCAACCCTCCGATTAGATGAAGTACATCTTGATGAATGGTATATGCAGGCAGGCATGAAAACAGAAGCAGGAAAGCAGCGGATTGTTCCTATCCATACAAAAATAAAAGAACTTGTCAAACAGAATTATGATTTTGCCTTATCAATCAACAGTGAATATCTGTTTAATGACAAAGGCCAGACTCACGCCGGATCATGGACTATAACGTATGATAAATACGCTAACCGATTTAAGAAAGTAATGAAGCAATTAAAATTAAATCCAGAACATCGTCCACACGACCCACGAAAAACCTTTATTACTATGGCAAAGAAAGCAAAAATGGATGAATATGCCCTTAAAGAAATTGTCGGTCATTCTGTCAAGGATATTACCGAATCAACGTATACGGTTCGTGATCTTGAGTGGCTGAGAGACGACCTTCAGAAAATACAATAGAGCAGCAGAAAAGGAGCCTAGTTTTCAGCTCCTTTTTTCATGTATATATTTGTGTATTACCTCATGTGTATTACGTGGTAAAATTTAGGGCTTCCGCTGACTTTTTATATCAACGGAAACCCTTTATTTAAGCGGTTTCTTAGAACTTCCCAGCTTTCGCCGCTTCCTCAATCGCCACTGCCACAGCAACCGTAGCGCCGACCATCGGGTTATTGCCCATACCGATCAAACCCATCATCTCAACATGAGCCGGAACGGAGGAGGATCCTGCGAACTGCGCGTCGGAATGCATACGTCCCATCGTATCCGTCATACCATAGGAAGCAGGACCTGCCGCCATATTGTCCGGATGAAGGGTTCTTCCCGTACCGCCGCCAGATGCTACCGAGAAGTACTTCTTGCCCTGCTCGATGCACTCCTTCTTATAAGTTCCGGCAACCGGATGCTGGAAACGGGTCGGGTTGGTGGAATTACCGGTGATGGATACATCCACGCCTTCCTTATGCATAATCGCAACGCCTTCCGTTACGTCATTCGCGCCGTAGCAGTTCAGTGCGGCTCTCGGACCGTTGCTGTAAGACTTGCGGAATACCTCCTTCACCTCGCCCGTATAATAATCCATCTGAGTCTCCACATAAGTGAAGCCGTTGATACGGGAAATGATCTGAGCCGCATCCTTGCCGAGTCCGTTCAGGATAACCCTTAACGGCTTCTGCCTTACCTTGTTCGCGGACATCGCGATTCCGATCGCGCCTTCAGCAGCCGCGAAGGACTCATGGCCGGCCAGGAACGCGAAACATTCCGTGGACTCCTCAAGAAGCATCTTGCCCAGATTGCCGTGTCCAAGGCCAACCTTTCTCTGATCCGCAACGGAACCCGGAATACAGAAAGACTGAAGGCCCTCGCCGATTGCTGCGGCAGCGTCCGCAGCCTTCTTACATCCCTTCTTGATTGCGATGGCAGCGCCTACGGTATAGGCCCAGCATGCATTCTCAAAGCAGATGGGCTGAATCCCCTTCACCTGATTATACACGTCAAGTCCGGCATCCTTGGTGATCTTCTCCGCTTCTTCCAGCGAAGCAATGCCGTAGCTGTTCAATACAGCGTTGATTTTATCAATTCTTCTCTCATATGATGCAAATAAAGCCATTGTATGTATCCTCCTTCAATTATTCCTTTCTCGGATCAATGATCTTGACAGCGTCGGCTACACGTCCGTATTGTCCCTTGGACTTCTCATAAGCGGTATTCGGGTCATCGCCCTTCTTGATGAAATCCGTCATCTTGCCCAGATTAACGAACTGATATCCGATAATCTGATCATCCTCATCAAGAGCAATACCGGTTACATAGCCTTCTGCCATCTCCAGATAACGAGGACCTTTCTTCAGCGTACCATACATGGTACCAACCTGGCTTCTTAATCCCTTGCCCAAATCTTCAAGTCCGGCTCCAATCGGAAGTCCTTCCTCGGAGAAGGCGCTCTGGGTTCTGCCGTATGCAATCTGCAGGAACAGCTCTCTCATAGCCGTATTAATCGCGTCACATACAAGGTCTGTATTCAAAGCCTCTAAAACGGTTCTGCCCGGAAGGATCTCTGCCGCCATAGCTGCGGAATGGGTCATGCCTGAACATCCGATCGTCTCGACAAGCGCCTCCTGGATAATACCCTCCTTCACGTTCAGGGTCAGCTTACAGGCGCCCTGCTGCGGTGCGCACCAGCCCACGCCGTGTGTTAAACCGGAAATATCCTTTACTTCCTTGGACTGTACCCATTTTGCTTCCTCGGGAATCGGCGCAGCACCGTGATTTACACCCTGTGCTACGGGACACATCATTTCTACCTCGTGTGAATAAATCATGTTGAGACTCCTTTCGATATACGTAATCAGGCGCCGCAAAAAGACGACACCTGTTGATTGGACAGTGTGCGGTTAACGTGATCTTCTTAACCCCACCCTTAGCTATATTTTCTCATAAAATTCCAAAATAGTCCATACCTTTTTGATAATTTTTTGTATCAGCGCTTTCTGGCCACTTCTCCCGCATTCTTATAGATGCTTCCCTCCGGCACATAGCCCCTTACCATGGACAGCGGATAGATATTGGTATTCCTTCCAACAATTGTGCCGGGATTCAGCACGGTTCCGCAGCCGACCTCGACACCATCGCCGAGAATCGCGCCCATCTTCTTCCGTCCGGTCTCAATCCGCTCCTCTCCGAACCGGACGGTCACCAGCGTCTTGTCAGACTTGACATTGGAGGTAATAGAACCGGCTCCCATATGGGAAGCATATCCCAGAATCGAATCACCCACATAATTATAATGAGGAACCTGAACCTTGTTAAACAGGATTACATTCTTTAATTCCGTCGAATTGCCGACCACCGCTCCTTCTCCGACCAGAGCATTCCCGCGGATAAATGCGCAGTGGCGAATCTGGGCACCCTTTCCGATAATGGCAGGACCCGTAATCGACGCCGTAGGCGCTACGGATGCCGACTTCGCGATCCAGACATCTTCCGCGGGATGATCATACTCCTCTTCGGGCAGGGAAGCCCCCAGCTGCTTTATGTAATCTCCGATATGCGCAAGCACCTCCCACGGGTATTCATACTGCTCAAGGAGCGGCGCGGCAAGCGTCTGCTCATAGTCAAATAACTGCTTCATGTTCAATACGGATTTGTCCATCTTGGTTTCTCCTCTCTCAAATCAGTCTGTTTCCTTTTCTAATTATATTACACATCTTTTTGTTAAATGTAAAGTTCATTCCGAGACGTTTGGCTGTTTGCCGTAATATTTCGCCGCCTCCTCGAAGCATTTCCGTAAAACCGTCTGATTATTCAGACCCTTCACTTTGTTCGTCAGGCGGAATACAAAGCCGTTCAGCTTCTCCATATACTCCTCCTGCTGTATGCTTCCCTCCGCCACATAAGCCAGCCCCTTCTCCCAGCTTGCCGTCAGCTCCGGATTCAGAAGAGAACGAATCGAAGCGTCTACAACGTCGAATACCATCTCTCCTGTCAGGGTAGGCGTGATAATCTGCGTCTTTTTATTCAGATTCAGATACGCAATCTTAATCAGCTTATTCAGGATCTCCGCCCGCGTGGCGCTAGTTCCGATCCCGCTGCCCTTAATCTGCTCACGCAGCTCCTCATCCTCTATCAGCTGTCCCGCATTCTCCATCGCCAGAATCATGGAACCGGAATTATACCGCTTGGGCGGCGCGGTCTCTCCTTCCCGGATCATAAACCGGGTCACCAAAAGACGCATGCCCTTCTTCAGATGCTTTACCCGTTCAAAGAATTCCAGGCCGAAGCTCTGCGGTTCCGGTTCTTTTGCTCCCTCTCCCTTATCTGCGCCGCCGGACTGCTCCTTCTTCGTCCCTCCGGCATTTCCCGCGGCTTTCTCCGCTTCTCCTCCGGCCTGTCCCGCAACCTTAAGATACCCCTCGTCGATTAGCACCTTGAAGGAAGCAAAGAACGCTTCCGTTCCAATCCTCATCGTAATGGAAAGCTTCTGATAGACTGCAGGCGGGAAGAAGATGCTTAAGAATCTCCTTACAATCAGTTCATAGACCTTCTGCTTCTTCGCATCAAGAGATCCGAGAACCCCGAAGCCCTGGCCGGTCGGTATCAGCGCGTAATGATCGGTAATCTGCTTATCATTCACGTATCGGGTCTTTGCAATCTGCTTCCATGTCTGCGACTCATATGCTTCCCTGGCATAATCCGCAAGCTTATAATGATACAGCCCCAAAAGCTGCTTATCAATCTCCTTCGCAACCGCCGTTGAAAGCACTCTCGCGTCCGTTCTCGGATAAGTGACAAGCTTCTTCTCATACAGCTCCTGCGCAATCTTAAGGGTTTCATCCGGACTGATTTTCAAGAACCGGGAGCAGTCATTCTGCAGCTCGGCCAGATTATACAAAAGGGGCGGATTTTTATTCTCCTTCTTCCTCTCAATTGCGGCAATCTCTGCCATAACCGGCGTCTCCTGCGGCACCTGCGTCTTATATACCTTCTTATTATTCTCCACGCTCCGGACATAATCCGGCTCAACCTCCATCAGCTCCCGGACAAGCTGCTGCGCGTCGGAAAGCTCGCGAAATCCGTTCTCCTTATACAACAGCGGCGACCTAAAATACCGGGATCCCTCCACTGCCCTGAATTCTCCTTCGAACTCATTTCCCTCGGAGACGAGAAAGCCTGCCGTCACCCGGTAGAACGGAGTCTTTACAAAGGTACGGATCTCCCGTTCCCGTCTGACTGCCATCCCGAGCACACAGGTCATAACGCGGCCGACCGATATGACCACATTGCGATCCGAACGCAGAAACGACCGGATTGCCTGACTGTATTTTAAGGTAAGAACTCTGGAGAAATTAATCCCCATCAGATAATCCTCCTTCGCCCTGAGATAAGCGGCCCCGGCCAGATTGTCATAATCGGAGAGAGGCTTCGCATTCCGGATCCCCTTTAAGATCTCCTCCTCTGTCTGCGAGTCAATCCAGACCCTCCTTTTGTCTTTGTCCGCAGGTACTTCCGCCATCTGATCCACCAGCCGGTAAATATATTCTCCCTCCCGTCCCGAGTCCGTACAGACATAGATACGGGTAATATCGGAGCGATTCAGAAGTTCCTTCACAATCCGGAACTGCTTCGCTACATTCGTTATAATTTCATACTTGAATTCTTTCGGAAGAAACGGCAGTGTCTCCAGCGTCCAGCGCTTCAGCGCCGGGTCATAAGCTTCCGGATAGCTCATTGTAACCAGATGTCCCACACACCAGGTTACCACTGCATCCTCTGCCTCCAGATATCCGTCTCTTTTCTGAAACGGCAATTTCAGAGCCTTCGCGAATTCCTGCGCAACGCTCGGCTTTTCTGATATATATAAGCTCTTTGACATGTTCTGCTCCATCTTTTTCATTCACACGGTTCGTCCCCGAAGACGTCATAAGTCCGCCGCCGGGAGGTTTCTTATCATTATATCGGCCGCGCAGGTAAATTGCAAGCATAAAATCATTCTAAAAATTGATACTTTGTATTGCATCTTATCTCCTCTTCCGATACAATAGGAGTCAGGTTAGTAAATGTAAAACCAACAATCTTTAGGAGGATACCATGAACGATTACCAAATATTCAGCGACTCGTCCTGTGATTTGCCTGCCCCGCTGATTGAAAAGCACCAGATTCGTCTGATTCCCTTTTATGTTACCTTCGACCAGGAAAATTACTACAAAGAGAATATTGACATTACGAATGAAGCCTTTTACCAGAAGCTCGGAGAAAGCGGCATCTTTCCCAAGACCAGCCTGCCGTCCGTGCAGGATTATATTAACCTGTTCACACCCGTACTGAAGGAGGGAAGAGATTGTCTCTGTCTGTGCCTGACTCAGAAGTTCAGCGGATCCTTTCAGTCTGCAGTGAACGCCAAGCTGATCCTGAATGAAAAATATCCGGACTGCCGCGTTGAAGTCGTAGATACCATTCAGGCTACGGCAGGTCAGGGGCTTACGGTGCTTCAGGCCGCCTATATGAAAGAAGCCGGTTATTCAATGGATGAGGTAATCTCCCGCCTGAATGAAATCAAATTCACCTCCCGCATTATGTTTACCGTAGATACGCTAGAATATCTCGCCAAAGGAGGGCGAATCGGGAAAGTAACCTCTCTGGCCGGAACCATGCTGAATTTAAAGCCCATGATCCAGCTGAAGGATGCCGAGCTGATTCCATATTCCAAGGTGCGCGGCAGGAAGAAGGCACTTGAGTCCATTATTCCGATGCTGGCCGAGTATTTCGAACAGACCGGCGAATCCTTCGATAATTATGATTTCGCTGTGGCGAATGCGACAACGCCAAACGATATCCGGACGATTCAGCTCCGTCTGGAAGAGCTGATAGGCAGAAAGCTTGCCTATCCCATATTCCAGATCGGGGTAACCATCGGAACCTATACCGGTCCCGGCGCGATTGGCGTATGCTGTATCAAAAAAGCGCTGCTATAATTAAATTATTTTTTTCTGAAAGGGGGATTGCAGATGACGCCCAAAAAACAATATTACGAGAATCTTGCGGACAGCCTGATTGAGAAGTTCAATATGCGCGGAATCGAGGGCTATTACTGCAATAACAAAGAAGAGGCTCTTGCCACGGCAAAGAGATTCCTCACGCCCGGCTGCTCGGTCTCCTGGGGCGGTTCCATGACGCTGAACGAAATCGGACTGATGGACGCCCTCAAAAGCTCGGATTATGTTCTGTATGATCGCGCCGCAGCCGTCACGCCGGAGGAGAAGTCCGAGATATATTCCAAAACCGTAACGGCCGATTATTATTTTATGAGTTCCAACGCGATCACTTTAGACGGCCAGCTGATCAATATGGACGGCTTCGGCAACCGGATTGCCTGTCTGATTGCCGGCCCGAAGAATGTGATCATAATTGCCGGCATGAACAAAATCGTATCCGACGTCCCGACTGGCATGGAACGTGTCCGCAATATGGCGGCTCCTCCGAACTGCGTAAGGCTGAACAAGAATACTCCCTGTTCCCATCTCGGACGCTGTACCAACTGCCTGACGGATGACTGCATCTGCTGCAATCTGGTCATAACAAGGAAGTCCATCATACCGGGCAGAATCAAGGTAATCCTGGTAGGCGAAGAGCTTGGCTACTAAGCATTCAAACTTCAGACACACAGGGCAGACCGTTCTTGGCTTCGGCCGCGCGGTCTGCCCTGTTTCTTCCCTGCTTTTTCTTATTTCACGACTCTTCCGTTTTCATCCCGAATCAGCGCTGTACCAGCCGGTCTCATATTCACATAGATTTCATTCAGTCTCTCGTCCGGATACTTCTCATCCAGAAAGACTTCATATTGATTGCCCGGCTCAAGGCCGAGTCTTCTCTCATTCTGACGGTACACGGCGCTTGCCGACAGGAACATATTCACAGACATTCCGACAATCATAACCCATGTCAGAATCAGGCCGGTCCGGTTCGGAATACTCTCAATCAGACGGTTCATCGCCGGCAGCACAACCTTCATGACCACAATCGCCATCGCGCCCCACACAAGCGCGAACAGCCAGTTAGCTCTTCCTCCGACCGAAAATATACTGTCGCCGTAATACCAGGATACGGTCCCGAATATTTTCTCCTGAAGGAAGGAACAGCCATACTCGAACACAATACTGAATGCCGCCGTCACTCCGAATATAGTCAGACTTCCCTGCTTTTTAAACAGCTGGATAAGCAGTACGATACAGACTGCTCCAAGCCCGTATACAATTGTGAAGGGTCCGTAAATCAGACTTTTTCTGCTTTCAAAGAAGCCGTGATATAAATAACACCATGCCATCTCAAGAAAATAACCCAGTATGCTGCATAGAACGAATACCCATACTAATTTGTAAAAATTAATCCCCTGCGCAAATGATCTTTTCTTTTCCATTTCCGTCCCATCCTTTGTATGCCTTTTTGCAAAATGCTATAGTTTCATGTTGATATCATTGTAGCAGCGGAATCTAAGAATTCAGTTAAAGAAAGGATAAAAATTTTTTAGGAAATTCAGGAAAATTTCTGTGATTCTTTATGAACATGGCCAGCCCGTACAAACAAAAAAAGAGACAGCCCTGCAGTGATTTCAGACTTTGAAAAATCCGAAATATGACAGGATTGTCTCCTTTTAAAGCATCAGTAAAGCGGATACCGATCCGTAAGCGTCTTTACAAGCTCCTTTGCCTTCTCCTTATTGGCGCCGCCATCCTCCGCAACAAGAGAAATCGCCTCCGCGATAACGCGCATATCAGCTTCCTTCATTCCTCTTGTGGTCACCGCCGCCGTTCCGAGACGGATACCGCTTGTAACCGTGGGCTTCGCGGGATCGTTCGGAATCGAATTCTTATTGCAGGTAATGTTCGCCGCATCAAGAAGCGTCTCCGCCTCCTTGCCCGTTATATTCTTATTTCTTAAATCAACCAGCATAAGATGATTATCCGTGCCGCCCGATACCAGCTCAAAGCCAAACTCCTGAAGCCCCTTCGCCAGCGCCTGCGCGTTGCTTACAATCTGAGCGGCATACTCCCTGAAGGACGGTTCAAGCGCTTCCTTGAAGGAAACCGCCTTCGCCGCAATTACATGCATTAAGGGGCCGCCCTGAGTTCCCGGGAAAACCGCCTTATTCAGCTTATGCTCCGCGGCGAATTCCTCGCTCGAAAGAATCATGCCGCCTCTGGGACCTCTGAGCGTCTTATGCGTTGTCGTCGTCGTAACATGCGCGTAGGGAATCGGGCTTTCATGGCAGCCGGCCGCAACCAGCCCCGCAATATGCGCCATATCCACCATCAGATACGCTCCGACCTCATCCGCGATTTCACGGAATCTCTTAAAATCAATCTTTCTCGGATACGCGCTTGCTCCCGCGATAATCAGCTTCGGCCTGCATTCCTTCGCGATTCGTTCTACCTCGCCGTAATCAATGAAGCCTGTCTCATCGACGCCGTAAGGCACAATGTTGAAATACATTCCCGAAAAATTAACCGGGCTTCCGTGGGTCAGATGACCGCCGTGCGCGAGATTCATTCCCAGCACGGTATCTCCGGGCTGAAGCAGCGCCAGGAATACCGCCATATTCGCCTGCGCCCCGGAATGAGGCTGCACATTCGCGAAGGTACAGCTGAACAGCTCCTTCGCCCTGGCAATCGCAAGGTTCTCGGCAATATCTACAAATTCACATCCGCCGTAATATCTCTTCCCCGGATACCCTTCCGCATACTTGTTCGTCATCGGACTCCCCATTGCCGCCATAACGGCCTTGCTCACAAAGTTCTCCGAGGCAATCAGCTCGATATGGCTGCGCTGTCTTTCAAGTTCCAAAGTTATACTGTCCGCAAGTTCGGGATCCACTGCCCTTACTTCATCAAATGAGTACATCCACCTATTTCCTCCTTATAATTTCATTTCTGCCCGGTCCGTTGGAGACCATCGTAATCGGCACTCCAATCTCCTTCTCGATGAATTCAATGTAATTCCTGCAGTTTACGGGAAGCTTCTCATACTCCGTAATTCCGCGGATCTCTGTCTTCCATCCGGGAAGCATTTCGTAGACCGGCTTTGCTTTCGCGAGCCGGACCGTTGTCGGGAACTGCTTTGTTACCGTACCGTCGATTTCATAACCGACACATACCGGAAGCTCTTCGAGATAACCGAGCACATCCAGAACCGTAAGCGCGACCTCCGTCGCTCCCTGCATCCTGCAGCCGTAACGGGTTGCCACTGCGTCGAACCAGCCCATTCTTCTCGGCCTTCCGGTCGTAGCGCCGAACTCTCCGCCGTCGCCGCCGCGTCTTCTTAGCTCGTCCGCTTCCTCGCCGAAAATCTCACT
>DVNP01000251.1 GCA_018714285.1 Candidatus Caccomorpha excrementavium
CATGCCACGAAGCTTTGCGGGATGCTCACGGATAAGGATAAGACCTATGAAGCCGAACTGTGCCTTGGAATTACGACGGATACACAGGATCGGACCGGACGGGTTCTTGCGGCCGCAGACAGTAGAGTAACAAGGGAGGCGCTGTTAAACGCAGCGGATCGGTTTACCGGGAATCTGATGCAGATTCCTCCCATGTATTCCGCCGTCAGGGTGGGCGGAAAAAAGCTTTATGAGCTGGCAAGACAGGGCAAAGAGGTGGAGCGGGAGGCGCGTCCTGTTACGATCCGCCGGATTGAGCTTTTATCTTATGAATGTGACGATAGCGGTTATGTCCGGACAGCGCGTTTGCGGATTGCCTGTTCTAAGGGAACCTATATCCGTACGCTTTGTCATGATATTGGAGCGTTCCTTGGCTGCGGCGGCTGCATGGGGGAATTGCTGCGGACCAGATCAGGGATGTTTACTCTTGAGGACAGCCTTACTCTGACGGAAGTACAGCGGCTTGCTGATGAGGGGATACTGGAGAGCCGGCTGATTCCCGTAGATTCCATGTTCCGGGAGTATCCGGCGCTGAAGGCGCTTCCCGGCCACGAAAAGCAGCTCAATGCAGGGAATCCGGCGGCCTGTGACTGGCTGACTGCAGACGGAAGCAAGGATAAGACCCAGGCCGGAAGATACCGTCTGTACGGAGCGGACGGCGCTTTTCTCGGAATCTATGAATATACAGGGTCTGCGGGATACCGTCCGGTCAAATTATTTTTATAAGCAGGGATGCATATGAAATTCATTAACGGTACGACAGATATACGTTTGACCCGTACGGCAGTTACGCTCGGGAAGTTTGACGGCCTTCACAGAGGGCATCAGGTTCTGCTTAACGAGCTTGCCGGACGGAAAAAAGAAGGCTATACAACGGTGATGTTCACCTTTCAGTGTCATCCGATGAATCTGTTTTCCGATAAAGAGGTGGAACTGATTAATACGGAGACAGAAAACCGGTATTATCTTGAGGAGGGGAGAATTCCGGCGCCTAAGCCGGACATCCTGATTGCGTATCCCTTTACACGGGAGACGGCGGATATGAGTCCGGAGGCGTTTGTATCGGATATCCTTTCGGGCAGGCTTGATGCGAAAATTATCGTAGTCGGCAGCGACTACCGGTTCGGAAAGGACAGAAGAGGAAATATTTCACTGCTCGGACATCTGTCGGCGCGGTATGGTTATGAACTTGTTGTAAAAGACAAGCTGAACTGTATGGGAAGCGAGATATCCAGTACAAGGATCCGGTCAGAGATTATAAAGGGAGATATGGAGCTTGCCCGCAGGCTGTTAGGCTACCCGTATACGATCTTCGGAACCGTGGAGCACGGGCGCAATATGGGGCACAAAATGCTTCTTCCGACTATCAATCTGTATCCGCAAAGCAGTAAGCTCCTTCCGCCAAACGGAGTATATCATTCGATTACCCGGGTTGACGGAAGGGAGTATTTCGGAGTTACCAATATCGGCCTGAAGCCGACCGTCGGGGGAGAGTCAAGAAAGGGCGCGGAGACCTACCTGTTTGATTTTGACCGCGATATATACGGAAGGCAGGTGGAGGTTGAACTGTATCATTTTGAACGTCCGGAGCGTAGATTCTCTTCCATCGACGAACTGAGAAGTCAGATCTTGAAGGACGCGGACAGCGCCAGAGAATACTTCAGGCGTCATGTGTTATGGAGTAGAGGAGACGAATGCCGGCCGTGATCTCTTCCTCCCGCAGATTCGCAAAGCCGATCAGAAGCGTAGGGATATGTTCGGGAACGGGCTTGATATAATGTTCATTCAGTCCATACAGCCGGATTCCGGCTTTCTCTGCCTTTCGGATCAGATCTTCCTGCGAGCGCTCCCTTAAGAATCCGACGGTCAGATGAAGGCCCGCGTGTTCGCCGGTAATCCTGATTTCTGTACCGAACATTCTGAGTGATTTCAGAAGAAGATCGTGCTTTGTGCGGTAAATTGTCCGCATCCTGTTTAGATGACGCTCAAAATGTCCCAAGGTGATAAAGTCGGTCAGGATTGCCTGATCAAATCGGGACACGGTGCAGGAATAGCAGGAGAATTCTTTCTTATACCGGGCAAGGAGCTCCTCCGGAAGTACCATGTATCCCGCGCGAAGCGCGGGAGTAACCGCTCTGGAGAAGGTCCCCATATAGATAACCCGCCCGGTTGTATCCATTCCTTGAAGAGGAGGAATCGGTCGGCCCTTGTAGCGGAATTCACTGTCATGGTCGTCCTCAATAATATAACGTCCCGGCGCGGCCGCGGCCCAGTCAAGGAGATCCATTCTGCGCCTGACGGACATAATGGCACCGACAGGATACTGATGGCTGGGCGTGATATAAGCGATATCAGCGCCGGAGGCCTCCAGCGCGTCAACGCGGAGTCCTTCCGAATCCAGAGGAAGAGCCGTGGTCTGATGGCCGAGAGTGGCTGCGATCTGACAGGCCTTCATGAATGTAGGATTTTCAAATGCAACAAGGCGCGGCTGCCCGGCAGGGTCTGAAAGAAGTCCGAAAAGCAGCTGCAGCAGATAGCCGGTTCCGGCTCCGACTACAATCGAGTCCGGCGTGCAGGCCGCTCCTCTTGAGACATGCAGGTATTTGGCGATAGCGGAGCGGAAATCGGGATCGCCCTGTCTGTCACCGGAGAGAAATAATTCGTGATTGCTTTCGTTTAATACATTTCTGGAGAGGCGGCGGAAGATTTCATACGGAAAATTCGCAATATCGATGGCGAACGGGTTAAAGTCATACCGTATTGTATTCCTGTTTGCAGGACGCGGTTCGGGAACCGGCTTTCTGCTGTCGCCAAGATGCATCAGGCTGCCGATCCGGCAGACATAATATCCGCTTTTGGGAACGGAGACGATATATCCCTCGCTGACTAACTGGCCATACGCCAGATCAACGGTATTCCTGCTGATCTGAAGGTTGGCGGCAAGACTTCGGGAAGACGGCAGCTTGTCCTGATAAGAAAGGCTGCCGTTAATGATTTCTTTCTTAATATAATTGTAAATCTGTTCATACAGAGGCGTATCGGACTCTGCGTCTAACGGTACGGTAAGCATAAATCGCCCTCCTGTTCTGTTATAAAATCTACTTTACCCCGTTTCTTTTTAAAAGTCAATTCATGGTGCGCGGTACTTGAATCTTTTCCTGATAACAGGTATAATATCGGAGTAAGAACAGGCGGGGGAATAATAGAATGGTAAGAATAAGACAATTATCGAATGGCATCCGGGTTGTGCTGGAACGGATGTCTTATTTTAAGACCGCAGCGTTCGGCGTCTTTGTCCGGGTCGGTTCCGTTAATGAAACCAGAGAGAATAACGGGATTTCTCATGTTATCGAACATATGCTGTTTCAGGGGACGAAAAAAAGAACCGCAAGGCAGCTTGCTGCCGATACTGCCGCAATCGGCGATAATGTAAATGCGTTCACCAGCAAGGAGTATACGGCTTATTATGGCGTTACCTTAAGCGAGTATCTTCCGCGCCTGATTGAACTGATCGGGGATATGCTGAATCATTCGCTTATGGATGAGGATGCCCTGAAGAAGGAGAAGGGCGTGATTCTGGAAGAGATTGATATGTATGATGACTCTCCGGAGGATCTGGTACACGAACTTTTGCAGAAGCAGGTATGGAAGGATCATCCGCTGGGATTTCTGATATCCGGAGAGAAGGATGTGGTGCGCAGAATCTCAAGGGATGAGATTCTCGATTTCATGAAGAAGCACTATACGGCAGATCATATGGTATTATCCGTTGCCGGTCATTTTGATGAGAACGAGATTTATGCGCTGCTGGAAGAGGCGTTTGGGAAGGTGGAGCAAAGCGGCGAGGCGCGCCTTGCGGCCGCCAGGTCGGCGCTGGATGGGGCGAGGCCCAAGGACAGCCCTTATCACCGCGAATATCCGAAGTCAAAGAAAGCGGATGTTAGCGGTCCGTGTTATATTCCGGGATTCTGCACAAGGGAGAAGGAGATTGAACAGCTTCATATGAATCTTGCATTTCCGTCAATTTCCACGGAGGATCCGGAGAAATATACATTAGCCGTTATGAATTCCGTTCTTGGCGGAAGCAATAATTCCAGGCTGTTCCAGGTGATCCGGGAAGAGCTCGGGTTAGCCTATTCTGTTTATTCGTACGGCAGCTCTTATGAGACGGCCGGGCTGTTTCAGATTGATGTCACGCTTAATCCGTCTCAGGCAGAGATCGCATTTGACAGAATATTCGCGGAGATAGAGAAGCTTAAGGCCTCCCGTGTTCAGGAGAGCGAGCTGGGAATCCACGTCTCTCAGGTGCGGACAGAGCTTGCCATGAGCCAGGAAAGCCCGAGAAGCCGTATGAACGCCAATGCCAGGGCGGTTTTGTTCCGGGGGAAAATCGAATCGCTGAAGCACGCGTCGGATGCGGTTGCGGCTGTAGGGCCGGACAGTATTCAGAAGTTTGCGTCAAAGTATCTGGACCCTTCTCTTGCTTCCCTGTGCCTGGTAGGACCCGTCGGCAGGAGAGCGAAGGCCAGATGGGAAAAGAAATTAAATGAGCTGCGCCAAAACAGGTAATCTGCGCGGAAGCGCCGCAGACTGCCTGTCTATACAGAGCGCTTCGGAATGGAGGAACCTATGAGAAAGGCTGGCGTTTTAATGCCCGTCGCTTCCCTGCCCTCTGATTACGGTATCGGGGAGCTGGGAAGCGTCTGTTGTCAGTTTGTCGATTTTTTGAAGCAATGCGGGATCCGTATCTGGCAGATCCTTCCGCTGAATCCGTTAGGCTATGGGAATTCCCCTTATCAGCCCTACTCCTCGTATGCGGGGGACGAACTCTATATCAGTCTGGAGCGTCTTTTTGAGGCGGGGCTTCTGAAGGAGAAGCCCGAGCCCTTTGAGGGCGCGAAGGATCGGATTGATTATCCGGCCGTAAGAGAATATAAGGAGGAATATCTTAAGAAAGCGTTCCGAAACTTTGTGCCGGATTCGGATTATGAGGAATTCTGTTCTCAGGAGTGGGTATATCCATACGCGGTATTTATCACGTTTAAGAAGCAGAACTCTCTTCTGTGCTGGAATGAGTGGCCAAAGGAATATCAGGACTGGATTCGGGACGGTTCGTTCGACGAGACGATTTATGAGGAAGAGATCCGTTATGAGATGTTTCTGCAGTATACGTTCTTCGGGCAGTGGATGGCTGTGAAGCGGTATGCGAATGAGGCGGGAATCGAGATTATGGGAGATATCCCCTTCTATGTGGGAATCGATTCGCTGGATGTGTGGGCGAATCAGGAGGATTTCCTGCTTGGGGCTGACGGACAGCCTGTCTTTATCGCGGGGGTGCCGCCGGACTATTTCAGCGCCGACGGACAGCGCTGGGGCAACCCGATTTATAACTGGGAGAGGCTTGAGAAAAAGAAGTTTTCGTTCTGGTTCAACAGATTGAGTTATAACAGTAAGCTGTTCGATATTTTAAGAATTGATCATTTCCGCGCATTCGATACCTACTGGAAGATTCCCGCGGAATGTGAGACGGCAAAGACGGGCGAATGGGTGGAAGCGCCCGGATATGAATTCTTTCGTCAGTTGAAGGCCGCTTATCCTAAGATGAATATTGTGGTTGAGGATCTTGGAGAGATGAGAAAAGAGGTCTATGAGCTGCGGGATCATTTTGGCTTTGCGGGAATGAAGATTGTGCAGTTTGTCTTTGATCCCAACGAGCATAACAATGATTTTGACGATCGGACCAACATGCTGATTTACACCGGAACTCATGATAATCAGACAATCCGCGGTTGGTATGAATCACAGAATGAAAGCATCAGGAACGGCACGCGGCTGTATCTGTATTCCAGAGGCTATCAGGATCCGTGTATTTCGCATTGCTTTATCCGCTATGCGTTTGACAGTATAGCAGACTGCGCCATTGTTCCGGTTCAGGATATCCTGGGCCTTGGGGATGAGGGGCGTCTGAATACTCCGGGAACGCTCGGTTCTCCGAACTGGGAATGGCGGCTTGAGAGCCTTGCGCCTCTTCTTGACAGAGCGGATTTTCTGAAGGACTGTACTGCCGCCTCCGGCCGGAGCGCGTCAGGTCCCGAATTCATACCGCGACCGGCAGCCGAGAGTCTTGGGGATATGATAAAAGGGGCTCTTGCGATCCGATTCGGTGAGGTGCCTGAGGTTCCTTCCGACGCGCAGCTTTCTGCCGCGCTTCTTCTGACGGCTGAGTATCTGGCCGCAAGGAGCGGGCAGCCCTTTGATCTTCGTGAGTAATTATGATTTCTGACGGCATATACAGGGGCGGTGATTCGCCGCCCCTGTGTATGCCGTCATTTCAGATCAATCGCATCTACCGGGCAGACATCTCTTCCGGCCTTTGCCTGATCAATCCGGTCTTCCGGAATTTCCTGATCGGATGCCTCTGATTTTTCATCCGAATTCCAGTGATAGATTTCTGGACATTCGGCGATACAGGCTCCGCAACCGATGCATACATCCTGGTCTACAATCGCTTTCATACCCTGCCTCCTTTGCAAAGCTGATGAATTATGCCTTTATAGTATATCCGACGATTAAGGCAATATACTGTATTTTGTGTATAAGCTGGCTGATTTGCCATATACTAAAGCAGCAGAAAAATTTTTACAGAAAGGCAGGAGCGCGTATGGCAGATAAGAACCCACAGGAAGCAGTCAGTCAGGATGAGAATCAGAAGCGGGAGGATGAAAAAATATCGGAATATGGACAGACAACGCTTGGAAATGACAGTAGGAATTATAAGATTCACCTCCTGTCTGTTATCGGGGAGATTGAAGGGCATGAATGTCTTCCGCAGCAGACCAAAACTACAAAATATGAGCATGTTCTTCCACAGCTTGCCGCGATTGAGGACAGCAGTGAGATTCAGGGACTGCTGATTCTGATTAATACAGTCGGCGGCGATGTCTCCGCCGGACTTGCGCTGGCGGAGATGATTGCTTCGCTCAGTAAGCCGACCGTGTCGCTTGTTCTTGGCGACAGTCATTCCATCGGTGTGCCGCTGGCCGTATCGACGGACTATTCTTTTATTGTTCCGTCCGGAACGATGATTATTCATCCGGTCAGAATGAACGGTCTTGTAATCGGAGCTCCGCAGACGTATGATTACTTTAAGATTATTCAGGATCGGATTCTCGGATTCATTGAAAGTCATTCACGGGCAAAGAAAAAGAGACTGGAGGAGCTGATGATGAATTCCGGAATTCTGACGAAGGATCTGGGGACGATCCTTGTCGGCAGCGAGGCGGTCGGGGAAGGTCTGATTAATGAAGTGGGAGGGATCTCGCAGGCATTCGCAAAGCTTTGTTCTATGATAGAAGAAAGAGAACAAAAAATCCGAACATAATTTCGGAATAAGAGGGATTTCATGCTTGCAAGTTCGATGGATTAAAGGTATAATAAGTTAGCGGTTTTTTAGTTATAACGTCTGTACACATTAGGGGGGACTAATGTGCAGACGTTCTTTGTACGCTTAATTACATAACAGGAGGATAGAATATATGTCATTACTGCAGGCTATTATCATGGGAATTGTTCAGGGGGTGGCGGAATTTCTCCCTATCAGCAGCTCCGGTCATCTGGCTATATTTAAGCATATACTGAACATCGATATGGATACGGGGCTTTTGTTTGACGTCCTGCTGCATCTTGGAACACTGGTCGCGATCTTTATCGCTTTCTGGAAGGATATCAGGGAGCTGATTGTGGAGGGATTCGGAATTCTCGGAGCTTTTTTTTCCAATATTGGCATCTTTTTCGGCAATCTTGGCGGGAAGAAGAGGGAGTATCGGAAGGTGATTAATTCTCCCTACCGCAGATTCGTAATGCTGATTCTGGTTTCCACGATACCGACCGGGATTATGGGAATTCTGCTTCAGAGCGTGATTGAGTCTGCCAGCGAGACGATTCTGATTCCGGGAATCTTTCTGATTTTTACGGCGGTTCTCCTTCTGATCGCGGATCGGGTACAGACCGGAACAAAGCAGGCAGACGGCGCGACCTGGCTTGACGCGGGAGTGATTGGAGTAGCGCAGGGCTTTGCCACCATGCCCGGGCTTTCACGTTCCGGAACTACGATTGCCGCCTGCCTGCTGTGCGGATTTGACAGGAATTTCGCCGTGAAGTATTCCTTTATTATGTCGATTCCCGCTGTCCTTGGAGCGGTTCTGCTTGAGGTAAAGGATTTTTCGCCCGGCGATATTCCGGGTTCTGAGCTGATCTCTTATCTTATCGGCACCGTGGCTGCTGCCGTTGTCGGTTATATCTGTATTAAGACCATGCTGGTAGTGGTGCGCGGCAAGAAGTTCCGGTATTTTTCGGTTTATTGTCTTGCGGTGGGCGTCATTGCCGTTGCAGTACACTTTATGATGAAGTAACAAGGAGTTGGGATTATGGCTGCGAAAGGAACGAGTACGAGAACAACCAAAAAGGAGGGTCAGACCTCGGGCAGGAAGTCCGCGTCCGGAAGCCGGACCGTGAAGAAGGCGTCCTCTCAGACGTCAGGAAAAAGAAAGGCGGCAGCCCCCGTCAGGAAGCCGGAAGAGCCGGACGGAATGAACAGCGAGATCATCCTGATGGTCGTGCTTGTTCTGTCCGTGCTTCTTCTGCTGAGCAATTTTAATCTGTGCGGAGCGTTTGGTGATGTGATCAGTCAGGTTATGTACGGGCTGTTCGGCCTTCCGGCTTTTTTGTTTCCGTTTGTCTTATTTTTCGGAACCGCATTTATTTTATCGAATAAGGGAAACAGGCGGGCTTCAAGGAAGACCTTTGGCGCGGTTGCACTCTGGATCTCCGTAACGGCGCTGATTCAGCTCTTTAGCTCGGGGTATGACTCCGAGATGAGGATCCTGGAATATTATACCTTTTCCGCCGAAAATAAATCGGGAGGCGGGCTGATTGGCGGCGCGATATGCAGGCTGCTGTGTCCGCTGTTCGGAACCGTGGGAACCTTTGTGATTCTGTTTGCGCTTGTTATTTTATGTATCATGTTTTTAACCGGGAAGGCTCTCTTTGCCTATATCAGCAGGATGAGCGAAGAGAAGCTTGCTGCCCGGAGAGAGGAGCGAAGCAGGCGTATCACGGAACCGGAACGTTATGAAGAGGATTATGAGGAAGAATTCGCTTCCGGGGATGTCACGGCGGCAGATCATCCGAAGCGTCCGGCCAGAACGGTCATGCTGAAAAAGCCGGAGCGCTCCGCGGCAGAGCCGGCCGGAAAGAAGCGCGCAGAGAAGGCTCGAAGCCTGAGTGAAGAAGAGCCGTTCGATATGGAAGAACTGTATCCGTCCGGTTCCGACGTCCCTTCTGATTCGTTTGTGCAGGATGTGAATAAGATTTATGAAGAGGAATTAAAGCTTAAGTTCGGGAAAAAGAAGGACGAGGCCAAAGAGCCGTCTGCCGGACGGAATGTTGAACCGCTGCGCGGGGAGATATATGATAAGGAAGATGCCGCGCTGGAGTTCGACGCCGGGAACATGCCGTGGGAGAATTCCTCGGAGCTTTTATATGATTCCGGCGAGAAGAAGGAACAGGAAGGGATCCCGGAGGCTGCAGACGCGGGGGCTTTGGGATTTCCGCCGGAAGCGGAGAGCTTTCCGGATACAGGGACGGTTCTTCCGGATTCGGAAACGGTACAGGAAGAGGATTACATATTGAATACCGAACCGGCGTCGGAGACGTCTCCTGTTCAGGAACCAAAATCTGCCGGGAAGGCTCAGGCCGCGGCTTTCACGGGGGCGGGAAGGGAATCCGCCGGGAAGGATCCAGCTGTATCCGGACAGCTGCAGGCAGCGTCCCCCGATATGCGCGGGCCTGAGTTTCCTGCAGCCGGTATGCGGGAGACAGGGGAAGAACCGGTTAAAGAATATGTATTTCCGCCGATTGATCTGCTCTCCAAACCGAATCCCAATGCCAAAGGCGCGACAGAGGCGGAGCTTAAGGAGACGGCCGCAAAGCTGCAGAAGACTCTTGAGAGCTTCGGCGTAAGGGTTACGATAACCAACGTCAGCTGCGGGCCTGCCGTCACCCGGTATGAGCTTCAGCCGGAGCAGGGGGTCAAGGTGAGCCGGATTACCGGGCTGGCCGATGATATCAAGCTGAACCTGGCCGCTGCGGATGTCCGTATCGAGGCTCCGATTCCGGGAAAGGCTGCGGTCGGAATTGAGGTGCCGAACAAGGAGAATACCACCGTCATGTTCAGGGAGCTGATTGACTCCTCCGTATTCCGAAGCCATCCGTCCGACATTGCGTTCGCGGTCGGCAAGGATATCGGCGGACAGATTGTGGTAACGGATATTGCGAAGATGCCGCACCTTCTGATTGCGGGAGCAACCGGATCCGGCAAGTCTGTCTGTATTAACACTTTAATCATGAGTATCCTCTATAAGGCAAAGCCCTCGGAAGTACGTCTTATTATGGTAGATCCCAAGGTCGTGGAGCTGAGCGTGTATAACGGAATACCGCATCTGCTGATTCCGGTCGTGACAGATCCGAAGAAGGCAAGCGCCGCGCTGAACTGGGCGGTTATGGAGATGACGGATCGCTACCAGAAGTTTGCCGAGCTGGGAGTGCGCGATCTGAAGGGCTATAATGAGAAGGTGGCCTCCGTTCTGCCGCATACGGACGAGAAGTATCCGAAGCTTCCGCAGATTGTTATTATAGTGGATGAGCTTGCAGATCTGATGATGGTAGCTCCGGGAGAGGTGGAGGATGCCATCTGCCGCCTTGCCCAGATGGCGCGCGCGGCGGGGCTTCATCTGATTATTGCAACGCAGAGGCCTTCCGTTAATGTAATCACGGGGCTGATTAAGGCGAATATACCGTCCCGGATCGCATTCTCCGTATCCTCTGCCATTGATTCACGTACCATTATCGACAGCTCGGGTGCGGAGAAGCTCCTTGGCAAGGGTGATATGCTCTTCTTCCCGTCCGGATATCCAAAGCCGATCCGCGTACAGGGCGCTTTTGTGTCGGACAAGGAAGTCAGCGCGGTTGTGGACTTCCTGAAGAGCGAGAGTCAGGCGGCTCCTTATTCCGAGGATGTCAACGATAAGATTGCGAACGCATCTGCCGCGGAAGGGGGATCGGGAAGCAGCGACAGAGATGATTATTTCATTGAAGCAGGGAAGTTTATCATTGAGAAGGATAAGGCATCCATAGGAATGCTTCAGCGCGTATATAAAATTGGATTCAACAGAGCGGCAAGAATTATGGATCAGCTCGCGGAAGCGGGAGTTGTCGGTCCGGAGGAAGGAACCAAGCCCAGGAAGGTTCTGATGTCACTGGAAGAATTCGAGCAGTATGTAGATGACTACGTATAAGGGAAGGAGCGGGTGAAATTGCGCGCATGGCTGATAGTAAACGGTTTCCTGCATTCCGGAAAGTTCGATACGATACATCGCTGGCTGCTTTATGCGGCGGCAGAGCAGGGAGTGGATATGCGGCCTCATACGAATGATGAGATCCTGGCACATATGGGAGGACGCTTTGCCGCACAGGAGAAACCCGATTTTATCCTTTTCTGGGACAAGGATGTCCGGCTTGCCGCTTATCTGGAGGAACTTGGAATTCCTGTGTATAATTCAGCCTGTGCAATCGCGGACTGCGATGACAAGTCCAGAACGCATCTTAAGCTCTTTCAGGCCGGGATTCCCATGCCAGAGACGATTCTTGCGCCCATGACATTTGATAATATCGGATATACGAATCTTGACTTTCTGAACGAGACAGAGGAGAGTCTCGGGTACCCTGTGGTTGTAAAGGAATGCTTTGGATCGTTTGGAGCGCAGGTTTATCTCGCAAAGGATCGGAAGGAGCTGGAAGCCGTTGTAAGAAGGATCGGAGCCAGGCCGATGCTGTTTCAGAGATTTCTGTCAGAAAGCGCGGGAAGGGACGTCAGACTGCAGGCGGTCTCTGACAGAGTCGTCGCATCGATGTATCGGTATTCCGTGAATGGGGATTTTAGGGCGAATATTACGAACGGAGGTAGTATGAAGCCTTACCGGCCGAATGCGGAGGAGATTGAGCTTGCCGTT
>DVNP01000252.1 GCA_018714285.1 Candidatus Caccomorpha excrementavium
GATCTCACTACGATTGATTATGAGGGATTCGTGGACGGAGTGCACTTTGAGGGCGGAAAGGGAGAGAATCAGGCTCTTGCCATCGGTTCGCATTCCTTTATTGATACGTTTGAAGAACAGTTAATCGGAAAGAAGATCGGAGAAGAGGCCGAGATTCATGTTACATTCCCTGGAGACTACCATGCGAAGGAGCTGGCAGGGAAGCCGGCCGTATTCAAGGTAACCGTGAAGGAGATCAAGGTGAAGGAGCTTCCGAATCTGGATGACGAGTTTGCGCAGGATGTATCCGAGTTCAATACTCTTGAGGAGTATAAGGCTGATCTGGAGAAGACAATCCGGGAGAGAAAAGAGAAGGACGCGAAGAGAGCAAAGGAAGATGCCGTAGTCGAAAAGATTATCGAGAATGCGCAGATGGAGATTCCTCAGGCCATGATAGATTCCCAGGCAAGACAGATGGCGGATGAGTTCGCTCAGAGGCTGCAGATGCAGGGAATGCAGATGGATCAGTATTTCCAGTATACGGGACTTGACGCGGATAAGTTCGTAGAGACAACAAAGCCTCAGGCATTAAAGCGTATCCAGACAAGGCTTGTGCTGGAAGCGGTGGTTAAGGCAGAGAATATTCAGGTTTCCGATGAGGAGCTTGAGAAGGAATTCGAAGAGATGGCGAAGGCTTATCAGATGGAGACGGATAAGCTGAAGGAGCTGATTGGAGAGAAAGAGAAGGAGCAGATGAAGATGGATCTTGCCGTATCGAAGGCGGTTGATCTGGTTGCCGCAGCGGCAAAGGAAGTCTGACATGCCACGAATGGAGGGATTGCAATGAGTTTAGTGCCTTATGTAATTGAGCAGACGAGCAGGGGAGAGAGATCTTACGATATCTATTCCAGGCTTCTGAAGGACAGAATTATTTTTCTTGGCGAGGAAGTAACGGATGTGAGCGCGAGTATTATTGTAGCGCAGCTTCTCTTCCTGGAAGCCGAGGATCCGGGAAAGGATATTAATCTGTATATTAACAGTCCCGGAGGCAGCGTGACTGCAGGAATGGCAATCTATGACACCATGAACTATATCAAGTGCGATGTATCGACGATCTGTATCGGTATGGCTGCGAGCATGGGAGCGTTCCTGCTTGCAGGCGGAGCGAAGGGCAAGAGATTTGCGCTTCCGAACGCCGAGGTCATGATTCATCAGCCGTCGGGAGGCGCAAGAGGCCAGGCTACGGATATCAAGATTGTCGCGGACAACATTCTCAGGACAAGAAAGAAGTTAAATGAGATCCTTGCAGCGAATACGGGCAAGCCTCTTGAAGTAGTGGAAGCGGACACGGAACGCGATCATTACATGTCTGCCGAGGAAGCAATGAATTACGGACTGATCGACAAGGTGATCAGCGGAAGATAGATCGAAGAATATATGAGGTGAACATAAGTTGGCAAACAGGTTTGATGACAGGAAAGGCATATACCGCTGCTCTTTCTGCGGCAAGACGCAGGAGCAGGTCAGGAAGTTGATTGCGGGTCCGAACGATATCTACATCTGTGATGAATGTGTGGAGCTGTGCGCGGAGATAGTGGATGAGGAGCTGGAGGCGGAAGAGGAAGAAGCGGCCGTTGATTCCGATATCAATCTTCTTAAGCCGAAGGAAATTAAGGAGTTCCTTGACGAGTACGTAATTGGACAGGACGAGGCCAAGAAGGTTCTGGCCGTTTCTGTCTACAATCACTATAAGCGCGTGCTTTCCGCCAGGACGACGGATATTGAGCTTCAGAAGAGTAATATCCTGATGATGGGGCCGACCGGATCGGGCAAGACATATCTTGCTCAGACACTGGCTAAGCTTTTGAATGTTCCCTTCGCGATTGCCGATGCGACGGCGTTGACGGAAGCGGGTTATGTCGGCGAGGATGTGGAGAATATTCTTCTTAAGATTATTCAGGCTGCGGATTATGATATTGAGAAAGCCCAGTACGGCATCATCTATGTAGATGAGATTGACAAGATTACCAGGAAGTCCGAGAATACCTCCATTACGCGGGATGTATCGGGAGAGGGCGTACAGCAGGCGCTGTTAAAGATTCTGGAAGGGACGGTTGCGTCCGTTCCGCCGCAGGGCGGCAGAAAGCATCCGCATCAGGAATTCCTGCAGATTGATACGACGAATATCCTGTTTATCTGCGGAGGAGCATTTGACGGGCTGGAGAAGATTGTAGAGAACAGAATCGGCCAGAAGTCCATCGGTTTCAACGCGGAGATTTCCGACGGAGTGAACAAGGATATCGGCAGTCTGTTCCGTCAGGTTCTGCCCGAAGATCTGATTAAGTTCGGCATGATTCCGGAATTCGTGGGAAGAACGCCGGTTACGGTTGCGCTGGATCTTCTGGACGAGGATGCGCTGGTCCGCATCCTAAAGGAGCCGAGAAACGCGCTTGCGAAGCAGTATATGAAGCTGTTTGAGCTGGACGGCGTTGAGCTGGAGTTCACGGATGACGCGATCCGGGAGATTGCAAGGCGTTCCTGCGAGCGCAAGACCGGAGCGAGAGGACTCAGGGCTATTATGGAATCCGTCATGATGGATTCCATGTATCAGATACCGTCGGACAGCCGTGTCATGAAGTGTATTATAACAAAGGAAGCGGTTGAAGGCAAGGCGGAACCCACGCTGATTCTGGCGGAAGGAAGTCAGTCCCGCAGGGGCGGACAGAAGAAGTCTGCGAGAAGAAGCAGCGATGAGATAGCATAGCAGAATATACGGACTCCCTGCAGTAGGCGTGGTTTGTTTTCCCGCTGCAGGGAGTTTTGGATTATCAACAGATAAGAAAGGATATACTCGGGAGGTGACGGGTTTGGAGGATCGTATTAAGAGAATGCCCCTTGTGGCGCTCAGAAATATGACAGTGCTCCCAGGAATGCTGATACATTTTGACGTGAGCCGGAAGTTTAACATCGCGGCTCTGGAAGCCGCAATGCTGGACGATCAGAAGGTATTTCTGGTCATGCAGCGGGATCCGGATGTGGAAGAGCCGAAAGCTCCGGATCTGTATGAGGGCGGTACGGCTGCTACGGTCAAGCAGATTATGAAGCTGCCGGGGAATCTTCTGCGCGTGCTGGTGACCGGAGTGGAACGGGCCAGGCTGAAGGATATGCGGGACGGCGGTTCCTATT
Source organism: Candidatus Caccomorpha excrementavium (assembly GCA_018714285.1). GTDB lineage: Bacteria > Bacillota > Clostridia > Lachnospirales > Lachnospiraceae > Caccomorpha > Caccomorpha excrementavium. The sequence goes on from DVNP01000252.1 coordinate 3,166, forward strand.
TGGAAGGAGAGGTAATTATTCAGACAGAAGAGGAGAATACAATCATCCCGCAGGAGAGGGAAGCCATGCTCCGGAGCATGCGCGATCTGCTGCAGGTGTATCTTGGCGAAAACGGGCATATCGGCAAAGATACGGCAAGACAGCTGATGGGAATCCGGGATATTGACAAGCTGATCGATCAGATTGCAATTCAGATTCCGATGACGCTTGAGGCTAAGCAGGGAATTCTGGATGCTTCCGATTTGGCGGAGCGTTTCCGGCAGGTGTCGGCAACGCTGGCCAATGAGGTTGAGGTGATCCGAATCAAAAAGGAACTTCAGGTTAAGGTCAAGGAGCAGGTCGATCAGAATCAGAAGGAATATATTCTGCGGGAGCAGCTTAAGGTAATCCGGGAGGAACTGGGAGAGGATAATACTCAGGCTGAGGCGCAGAACTACCGGAAAGCGGTGGATGCGCTGACCGCTTCCGAGGAAGTGAAGAACAAAATCAGGAAGGAAATCGACCGGTTTGAGAGTCTTGGCAATAATAATCCGGAATCCAATGTAAGCCGGGGATATATCGATACATTGCTTGAGCTTCCCTGGGATAAGATGAGCAAAGAAAAGGGAGATCTTAAGAATGCGAAAAGGATTCTTAACAGGGATCATTACGGACTGGAGCAGGTGAAGGAGAGAGTGCTGGAATTCCTTGCCGTAAGGATCCTGAACCGGCACGGGGAGAGCCCGATCCTTTGTCTGGTAGGGCCGCCCGGCACCGGAAAGACCTCGATTGCGCGTTCCGTGGCGGAAGCGCTCGATAAGCAGTATGTACGGATCTGCCTCGGCGGAGTGAGGGATGAAGCGGAGATTCGGGGACACCGCAGGACTTATATCGGCGCGATGCCGGGACGGATTGCGGCCGGGCTTAAGACGGCGGGCGTCAAGAATCCGCTGATGCTTCTTGACGAGATTGACAAGATGTCCAGCGATTATAAGGGAGATACCTCTTCGGCTCTGCTTGAGGTTCTTGATTCAGAACAGAACAGCCGGTTCGTGGATCATTATATTGATATTCCTCTGGATCTGTCCGAGGTATTGTTCATTGCCACGGCCAACACGACGCAGACCATTCCGAAGCCGCTGCTGGACAGAATGGAGCTGATTGAAATCGGAAGCTACAGTCATAACGAAAAGCTTCATATCGCGAAAGAACATCTGCTCTCGAAGCAGAAAAAGAAGAACGGGCTGGAGGAGAAGCAGCTGAAGATATCCTCCAAGGCAATTGAGACGATTATCTCCGGATATACCAGGGAGGCCGGCGTCCGGAACCTGGAGAGAAGACTTGGAGAAATCTGCCGGAAGGCGGCGAGAGAGCTTCTGGAGGACGAGACGAAGACAAGAATATCCGTTACGGATAAGAATCTTGAGAAATATCTCGGCAAGGCAAGGTATCATCATGACAAGGTAAATGCTCAGCCTGAGGCGGGTGTGGTCCGCGGTCTGGCGTGGACAAGCGTCGGAGGGGATACGCTTCAGATTGAGGTGAACGTAATGCCGGGCAAGGGAAGCATGGAGCTGACGGGACAGCTTGGAGATGTCATGAAGGAATCGGCCAGAGCCGGAATCAGCTATATTCGTTCCGTCGCCGGGCAGTACGGAATTGAAGACGATTACTTTGAAAAGCATGATCTTCATATCCATATACCGGAGGGCGCGGTGCCGAAGGACGGACCCTCTGCCGGCATTACAATGGCGACGGCTATGATTTCGGCTGTTACGGAAAGGAAAGTAAAGGCTGATCTGGCCATGACCGGAGAGATTACGCTGCGCGGAAGAGTGCTGCCTGTCGGTGGCCTGAAGGAGAAGGTTCTGGCTGCCAGAGAGGCAGGAATTCATACGATTGTCGTTCCGGACAAAAATAAGCCGGATATTGAGGAACTGGCAAACGAGATTACGGACGGTCTTGTATTCTGCTATGCGCAGAGTATGAGCGATGTACTGAAGGAAGCTTTCGTATCATGACCGCGGCCGTCCGGCTGCGGCTGACCGGTCCGTATCCGGTATAAAGGAGATGCTATGATTGTATCAAATGTGAATCTGGAGACGGTATGCGGAATTACGAGCCGGCTGCCGGAGAATACGCTGCCGGAATTCGCGTTCGCCGGCAGATCGAATGTAGGGAAATCCTCCCTGATCAATGTGCTGATGAACCGGAAGTCCTATGCGAGGACCTCCGCGCAGCCGGGAAAGACACAGACCATCAATTTTTATAACATTGACGGAAGGCTGTATTTTGTCGATCTGCCCGGCTACGGATATGCAAAAGTATCCATGCAGGCCAGAGAAAAATGGGGAAAGATGATCGAACGCTATCTGAAGAAGTCCAGACAGTTAAAGAAAATCTTTCTGCTGGTGGATATCCGGCATAAGCCGTCCGCGAATGATGTTCAGATGTATGAGTGGATCGTATACCAGGGCTTTCAGCCGGTTGTGGTGGCAACCAAGCTGGACAAGATTAACAGAAGCCAGACGGCGAAGCAGCAAAAGCAAATCAGGGAAACCCTCGGAATGGCAGCCGGTACGGTACTGATTCCCTTCTCTGCGGAAACCAGGCAGGGACGGGATGAATTGTGGGAGCTGATGGAGCAGGATCTGGAAGAACAGGAATGATGGATACGCGAAAAGCAGTCTGTGAGAACAGGCTGCTTTTCTGCGTTCAAGCGAAGGGGCGATGACACTTCTTATCGCTTCTTCCTGTCGCCCCGGGCCGTATATTCATACAGATATTCGATATCATGATATATCATTTCCTGGAGGATCGGATCTAATTTTCTGCATTTTATGAAGCAGTCCTGCACACGCATTTCCGGCTTTGCCGATCTGGCATTCCTCGGTATGGAAGGATCGCCGGTGCGGCACAGCAGGTAATCCGTCGAAGTTTCCAGGACATCGGCAAGGTCGGCCAGAACATCGGCTCTTGGAATATTCCTGCCGTTCTCATATTTGGACAGCATAGCTTTTGTAATTCCGATTCTGTCGGAAACTTCCTTCTGGGTTAGGCCTTTTTCCTGCCGCAGGCTGCAAAGACGATTCCCAAGACAGTTTTCTTTCTCACAGTGCATTCTGCTTCCATCCTTTCGTTCAGTATTGTCGTATGATGTAAAATTATACAATAAAACAAAAGAATCACTATGAAAATATCTAAAATTATATCACAAATCATGAAAGTTTCTGTTGTTGTGTAAAGGATGACGGATTCAGATCCCGAAAAAGAAAGGCGGCATACGGGTTTTTCCGGAGACAGAGTGCGTCTGTTCCCTTATTTCACATTTCTTCAGGTCTCTCACGGCGGCCGGCATAGCGCGGATACAGAGAAGAAACTAATGAAAACAACATAAAACCAACATCAAAGCACGGATAAAACAAAGAAATTCAATAAATTTACATGATGTTTCTATTGACATCAGACGCAGGCCTGCTATAATAGAGATTAGAACAATTCTAAATACAACATTTCGAATGTTGAATATTGGGGAAAGGAGAACTATGAAGCGGTATACAATTGTTGATATTCCCAAGCCTGAACGAATCGGAAGGCTGGTAGATCATCTGTACGCGAAGATGCCCGAGATTGAATCTGCCAGAGCGGTTCTACTGACCGAATCCTACAGGCAGACTGAGGGGGAGCCGATGATTCTGCGCAGGGCGAAGGCATTCGAACATATTTTGAAGAATATTCCCATCATAATCAGAGAGGAAGAATTAATCGTCGGAAGCTCGACGATTGCGCCGAGAGGCTGCCAGACCTATCCGGAATTCTCATTTGAATGGCTGGAGGCAGAATTCGATACGGTTGCCACAAGGAGCGCGGATCCGTTCTATATTTCGGAGCAGACCAAAAAGGATCTGCGGGAGGTGCACAAGTATTGGAAGGGCAGGACAACGAGCGAACTGGCGACTTCTTATATGACGCCCGAGACGCTGCGTTCCATCGAGCATAATATGTTCACTCCGGGCAATTATTTCTATAACGGAGTCGGGCATGTTACGGTGCAGTATGATAAGGTCCTGAGGATCGGTCTGGAGGGAATCCGTGAAGAAGCGCGGGAGCTCCTTTCGGGACTGAGCATGGCGGACGGGGATTACCAGAAGCGTTCCACGTTCCTTCAGGCGGTCATAATCAGCTGTGACGCGGTGATTCTGTATGCAAGACGCTATATGGTGCTTGCGAAGCAGATGGCGGATGCGTGTACTGACGGGACAAGGAAGAAGGAGCTTCTGCAGATTGCCATGAACTGCGGAAGAGTTCCGGCAAAGGGAGCGGAGAGCTTCTATGAGGCCTGTCAGTCCTTCTGGTTTATCCAGCAGCTGCTGCAGCTTGAATCAAGCGGACATTCCATCTCTCCCGGAAGGTTCGATCAGTATATGTATCCGTATTACCGGAAGGATCTGGAGGAAGGCAGGCTGACCAGAGAGTTCGCCCAGGAATTAATGGACTGTATCTGGGTTAAGCTGAATGATCTGAATAAGTGCAGGGATGCGGCCAGCGCGGAGGGATTCGCGGGCTACAGTCTGTTCCAGAACCTGATTGCCGGCGGGCATGACGCGCAGGGGAATGACGTGACGAATGATCTGTCCTTCCTGTGTATTCAGGCGTCGAAGCACGTGATGCTTCCGCAGCCGTCCTTCTCCGTGAGAGTCTGGAACGGAACGCCGCATGAATTTCTGATGAAGGCGGCGGAGCTGACGCGGACGGGTGTGGGACTTCCTGCCTATTACAATGATGAAGTGATTATTCCCGCGCTGCTGAGCCGCGGACTGTCCCTCGCGGATGCGAGAGAATATAATATTATCGGCTGCGTGGAGCCTCAGAAGGCCGGCAAGACGGAAGGATGGCATGACGCGGCGTTCTTCAATATGTGCCGTCCGCTTGAGCTGGTATTCTCGAACGGAATGGATAAGGGCGTACAGGTTGGCGTCCGCACGGGAGAAGTAGAGGAGCTTACAACCTTTGAGCAGTTCTATGACGCGTATAAGAAGCAGATGAATTACCAGATTGAGCTTCTGGTGAACGCGGATAATTCGATTGATGTGGCGCATGCCGAGAGATGTCCGCTTCCCTTCCTCTCCTGTCTGGTGGATGACTGCATGAAGAGAGGAAAGAGCGTCCAGGAGGGCGGCGCGATCTATAATTTCACGGGCCCTCAGGGCTTCGGCGTCGCGAATATGGCGGATTCGCTGTACGCGGTTAAGAAGCTGGTCTATGAAGAGAAGGCGTTTACGCTGGCCGAACTGAAGCGCGCTCTTGCGACGAATTACGGAAGGGGCATTGACGCGGATACGGCGGCGGCCGTAACGGCGCAGATTGTTTCAAAGCTCGCGCAAAGCGGCCGCAGGATAGAAGAGGACGAGGTTGTAGGAATTTTAAAGACGGTGCTGTCCGAGAGCGTGACGGAAGAAGAGAAGAAGCGCTATGAGGATATAAGGAATCAGATCCTTGCGGTGCCGAAGTTCGGGAATGATATTGACGAGGTGGACGAGTTCGCGAGGGATGTTGCCTATACTTATACAAGGCCGCTCGAACAGTATCACAACCCGAGAGGCGGTACGTTCCAGGCAGGGCTGTATCCGGTATCCGCCAATGTTCCGCTCGGAGCCCAGACCGGCGCGACTCCGGACGGCAGGCTTGCCGGCACGCCGGTGGCGGACGGCGTATCCCCCGCTGCGGGCCGGGATGTGCACGGTCCGACGGCAGCGGCGAATTCGGTCGCAAGGCTCGATCATTATATCGCGTCGAACGGAACGCTGTTCAATCAGAAGTTCCATCCTTCCGCGCTGAGCGGCAGGGAAGGGCTTGAAAAGTTCGTGGCTCTGATTCGCTCCTATTTTGACCAGAAAGGAAGCCATATGCAGTTTAATGTGGTCAGCCGTGAGACGCTTCTTGACGCGCAGAAGAATCCGGAGAAGTATAAGCATCTGGTTGTCCGCGTGGCAGGGTACAGCGCATTGTTCACCACATTATCCAGATCTCTCCAGGACGATATTATTAACCGGACCGAGCAGGGATTCTAAGGCTGTCAGCAGATATGGATGAGAGATATAATTACAGGGAAGTACAGGGAAGAATCTTTGACATACAAAGATATTCCATCCATGACGGTCCTGGTATCCGGACCATCGTATTCCTGAAGGGCTGCGTGCTCAGATGCCTGTGGTGCTGCAACCCGGAGTCGCAGGAATACAGAATTCAGAAGATGACGGTAGCCGGCGAGGAGAAAATCATCGGCGAGGATATCACGGCGGGCAGGGTACTGGATATTGTCGAACGGGATCGGCCGTATTACCGGCGTTCGGGGGGCGGCCTGACATTGTCGGGCGGCGAGAGCCTGTGCCAGCCCGAATTCGCGAAGGCGCTCCTGTACGGCGCGAAGATGATGGGAATCAACACGGCGATGGAGAGCATGGGATATGCGAAGTATGAGGTAATTGAGGAGCTGCTTCCGTATCTGGACGATTATCTGCTTGACATCAAGCATACGGATTCTGAGAAGCATAGAAGGTTTACCGGAAAAGAGAACGGCCTGATGCTCGAGAACGCGGTGAAGATTGCCAAGTCCGGGCTGACAAGACTGTCTGTTAGGGTTCCCGTTGTGCCGACCTTTAACGATACCGTGGAGGAGATCCGGGCGATTGCCGAATTTGCTGCGGGTCTGAAGAATGTATACCGGCTTCATCTGCTTCCGTATCACAGACTGGGACAGGACAAATATGAAGGATTGGGCAGGGAATACCGGATGAAGGATATTGTGCCGCCCACAGAGGATAAGATGAAGCTTTTATTGGAGACGGCCGCGGCGGCTTCGGGACTGGAATGCCAGATCGGCGGATAAAGGCGGCCGGAATGGAGGATTTATGGGATTTGCGGATAAGCTGACGCCTCAGGAGAAGCTTCGGATTGTTCAGGAGCTGGTTCCCGGCAAGCAGATTACGATTGCCCATGTTATTGCGAATCCGGATCCGGTTCTGTATGAGAAGCTGGGACTGGATCCCGCGATTGATTATTCCAGATCCGCAATCGGAGTGGTGACGATCAGTCCCGCTGAGACGGCGATTATTATTGCGGATATCGCGATGAAGGCGGCTGGGGTCGAGGTGGGGTTCGTAGACAGGTTCTCCGGAACGCTGATTGTGACCGGAACTGTATCGGAGACGGAAGCCGCGCTCCGCGCGCTTACCGAGTATGCCAGAGAGCGTCTTGGCTTCGAGGTATGTGAGATTACGAGGACATAGGCTTGAAGAAGATAGTTCTGATGGGCCGCAGCGAATGCGGAAAGACAACGTTGACGCAGGCGCTTAAGGGCGAGAAGATACATTATCACAAGACACAGTACATCAATCATTTTGATGTGGTTATTGATACGCCGGGCGAGTATGCGCAGACGCACCATCTGGGATACGCGCTGGCTCTGTATTCCTATGAGGCGGATGTGGTCGGGCTTCTGCTCGCGGCGAATGAGCCGTATTCATTGTTCCCGCCGAATATTACGTGCATGGTGAACCGGGACGTGATTGGAATCGTAACCAAGATAGACGCGCCGGATGCCAGGCCGGAGCGGGCGGCAAGATGGCTGAGACTGTCAGGATGCAGGAGAATATTTTATGTGAATTCCAGGACGAATGAAGGCGTCGGTGAGATCCTTGAGTATCTGCGGGAGGACGGCGACGTGATGCCCTGGGAAGAAAAATAAAAGCGGCAGACAGGCGGCAGGACGCTGCGCCGCGGAAGGTTCCTTTTGCGGCGCAGCCCGGCCTGACATATATAAGATTATAATTTCAGGAGGATATGATAATGGTAAACGAATTCGAAATCAAAAAGCAGATTTGCGAGATCGGCAAGAGAATTTATGATCACGGTATGGTAGCGGCAAATGACGGCAACATCTCTGTGAAGCTGAATGATCATGAGTTTTTGTGTACTCCGACCGGTGTAAGCAAGGGCTTTATGACACCTGAATTCATCTGTAAGGTAGATGAGAACGGCAAGGTGCTTCAGGCGAATCCGGGCTTTAAGCCTTCGTCCGAGATCAAGATGCATATGCGCGTCTATAAGAACAGACCCGACGTGCAGTCTGTCGTTCATGCGCATCCGCTGTATGCGACAACGTTCGCGATTGCGGGAATTCCGCTGACACAGCCGATTATGCCGGAGGCGGTGATTGCCCTTGGCTGTGTTCCGATTGCGGAGTACGGCACTCCTTCCACGGAAGAGATTCCGGATGCCGTAGAGAAGTATCTTCCGTATTATGATGCGGTGCTGCTTGAGAATCACGGCGCTCTGACTTATTCGGATTCTCTGCTGAACGCTTATCATAAGATGGAATCCGTTGAGTTCTACGCGCGTCTGTTATATCAGGCAAAGATGCTCGGCGGCCCGAAGGAATTATCGCAGAGCCAGGTGGAGAGACTTTATGAGATCAGAAGACAGTTCGGCTTAAAGGGTAAGCATCCGGCTGATGTCTGCGTCGGGAAGAAGTGCAACGGCGGTATGAGCTGCCACACCTGCGGCGGCCATGCGCAGGAGAAGACAGACGAGGTCAGCGCCGATATGATTGCGGATATTACGAAAAAGGTTATGGAGCAGCTTGGCCTGAAATAAGGAGTCGCTTATGAATGAACAGAAAAATATTGAGGAAATCATTGCGAGGGTCGTGAGGGAAACAAAGGCGGCGAAGAACGCTCCTGTTTCCGCTCCGGCCGCGGGGAAGCCTTCTGCGGGAGGAGCGCCCGCGAAGCTGACTCTTGCAATTGCGAACGAGCTGATTGCGAAGGTTTCGGAGAAGGCAAAGTCAATGAATGCGCGCGTGGTAGCGGCAGTTGTGGATGCCGGAGGGAATCCGATTGCCATACAGCGCATGGATGATGCTTATATCGCGAGCTATGATATCGCGCTGAATAAGGCATATACCTCGGTCAGCCTCAAGATGAGCACCAAAACACTGGCGACGCTCGCGGGTCCGGGAGGATCTCTGTACGGAATCCAGTATACGAACAGCGGCAGGATTGTAATATTCGGAGGCGGCGTACCGCTTCGGAGCAAGGGTGAAATCATCGGGGGATTCGGCGTAAGCGGCGGAAGCGCCAGGGAGGATACCGAGCTTGGCGACTACGCGGAAGCCGTATTCAGGACATTGGTGCCTTAAGGCGCCGGAATGGAGGAGTATTGTGCCTGTGAATGAACAGTTGGTTCAGGACATTGTGAAAGAAGTCATGGCAAAGCTTCAGATTGCGGCATCGCCGGCAGGCGGCAGCAAGGGAGTGTTTGCGGACATGAACGAGGCGATTGCGCAGGCGAAGAAGGCCCAGAAGATCGTTCATGCCATGTCCATGGATCAGAGAGAGAAGATTATATCGAACATCAGGAAGAAGACAATAGAGAATGCCGAGATTCTCGCGCGCATGGGCGTTGACGAGACCGGCATGGGCAATGTGGGACATAAGATATTAAAGCACCGTCTGGTTGCGGAGAAGACGCCGGGAACGGAGGATATTACGACAACCGCCTGGAGCGGCGATCGGGGACTGACCCTGATTGAGATGGGACAGTTCGGAGTGATCGGGGCGATTACTCCCTGTACGAATCCGAGCGAGACCGTAATATGCAACTCCATCGGCATGATTGCCGGAGGCAATACCGTTGTATTCAATCCCCATCCCGCGGCAGTCAAAACCTCTACGTATGCCATTAATCTGATTAACGAGGCTTCCATGGAAGCGGGCGGTCCGGATAACGTGGCCTGTACGGTGACGAAGCCTACGCTTGAGACGAGCGCGATTATGATGAAGCATAAGGATATTCAGCTGATTGCGGCGACCGGCGGTCCGGGAGTCGTTACGGCGGTGCTTTCGTCCGGCAGGCGCGGGATCGGCGCGGGAGCGGGCAATCCTCCGGCGCTGGTGGACGAGACGGCCGATATCCGCAAGGCGGCGCAGGATATTGTGAACGGATGTACCTTCGACAATAATCTTCCCTGCATTGCGGAGAAGGAAGTCGTGGCCGTGGACAGTGTGGTCGATGAGCTGATGCACTATATGCTGACGGAGCAGGGCTGTTATCTGGCGTCCAAGGAGGAGCAGGACAAGCTGACGGCCACGGTGCTGACGCCGAAGGGACTGAACCGTAAGTGTGTGGGCCGTGACGCGAAGACGCTGCTTGGGATGATCGGGGTAAGCGTGCCGGATAATATTCGCTGCATTATCTTTGAGGGTCCCATGGAACATCCTCTGATCACGACGGAGCTGATGATGCCGATTCTTGGAATTGTAAGAGCAAAGGATTTTGACGATGCGGTGGAGAAGGCCGTCTGGCTGGAGCATGGCAACCGTCATTCCGCCCACATTCATTCCAAGAACATCGACAATATTACAAAGTATGCCAGAGCGATTGATACGGCGATTCTTGTTAAGAATGCGCCTTCCTACGCGGCAATCGGCTTCGGCGGAGAGGGCTTCTGTACTTTCACGATTGCAAGCCGTACCGGAGAGGGGCTGACCAGCGCTTCCACATTTACGAAGCGCAGACGCTGCGTCATGTCAGACAGCCTGTGCATCCGTTAAGAGAAAGGAGGAATTCAAATGGACATTAATTCGATGAATATAGAAGAAATTGTCAGACAGGTACTTGCGGGAATGGCCGGAAACGAAACGCCTGTTTCTGCAGGAGCGGGGATTCCCAAGACCGCAAGGGTTGCGGTGCTGACAAAGCCCGAGAACTTTGAACTGAAGGAATATCCGATTCCGGAGGTCGGCGACGATGATATTTTGGTTAAGGTTGAGGGCTGCGGCGTATGCGGTACGGACGCGCATGAGTTTAAGCGGGATCCGTTCGGCCTGATCCCGGTTGCGCTCGGCCATGAGGGAACCGGTGAAATCGTCAAAATAGGAAAGAATGTGAAGAAGGACAGCGCGGGCAAGGATGTGAAGCTCGGCGACAAGATTGTTACCTGTATGATATTCAAGGATAATCCGGACATTACCATGTTCGATCTGAATAAGCAGAATGTAGGCGGCGCGGATGTATACGGACTGCTTCCCGATGACGACATTCATCTGAACGGCTGGTTCTCGGATTATATCTTTATCCGCAAGGGTTCGACGTTCTTCAATGTCAGCGACCTGGATCTGTATTCCAGAGTTCTGATTGAGCCGTGCGCCGTTCTGGTTCACGCAGTTGAGAGAGCAAAGACAACCGGAATTCTGCGCTTCAACAGCCGGGTTGTGGTTCAGGGTTGCGGACCGATTGGACTGATCTGCATCGCGGTACTAAGGACCATGGGAATTGAAACCATCGTGGCGGTTGACGGCGAACCGAAGAGACTGGAGTTCGCGAAGGAGATGGGAGCGTCAAAGACGGTGAACTTCAAGGAGTATAAGGGGATCGAGGCGCTTGCGGGAGCCGTTGAGAACGCGTTCGGCGGACATCTGGCGGATTTCGCGTTCCAGTGCACCGGATCTCCTGCGGCTCACTCGAATATCTACAAGTTTATCCGCAACGGCGGCGGACTGTGCGAGCTGGGCTTCTTTATTAACGGCGGAGACGCTACGATTAATCCTCACTTTGATATCTGCTCCAAGGAAATCACAACCGTGGGCTCCTGGGTCTATACCCTGAGGGATTACGCGACTACCTTTGATTTCTTAAAGAGGGCCAAGGGAATCGGACTCCCGATGGATAAGCTGATTACTCATACCTTCCCGCTGGAGGAGATTAACGAGGCTCTTAAGACCAATCTGCGCATGGAAGGCCTTAAGATCGCGATTATTAACAAATAATAACAGGAGCGAAGCGCATGGGAGAAGCGATAGGAATGCTGGAGGTATTCGGATTGACGGCAGCCTTCGCGGCGGCGGATGCCGGCTGCAAGGCGGGGAATGTCCGTATCGAAACATTTGATAAGAATAAGCCTGCGAACGCAGATTCGCTTCCGGTCCCCCTGATTGTTATGGTGAAGTATCGCGGGAGCGTCGAGGATGTGCGCGCGGCAGTGGAAGCCGGGGAAGAAGCGGCGAAGGCGATATCCGGAGTCGTGGCGAAGTATGTCATACCAAGGCCCGAGCCGGATACGGAGAAGATGATGAAGCTTTCAGGACTGGACAAAAATTAAAGGATACGATACAATAATTTCAATCTAATTTGGAGGATAATATTATGACACAGGAAGCATTGGGAATGATCGAGACAAGAGGGCTGACCGCGGCAATCGAAGCCGCCGATGCCATGACAAAGTCCGCAGAGGTAACATTAATCGGAACGGAGAAGATCGGTTCCGGACTGGTAACCGTTATGGTCCGCGGAGATGTAGGCGCGGTGAAGGCCGCGACCGAGGCGGGATCGGCAGCAGCGTCGAGACTCGGCGAGCTGGTTGCGGTGCATGTAATTCCCAGGCCTCATTCCGACGTGGAGAAGATCCTTCCTACGATCTGATTTCGTCCAAAGAAGCAGACAGTAAGCCGCATAGGCGGCGGAATGGTGGATGATATGGGAAAATCATATGGATTTTTTGAGGTAACCGGAGTAAGCGCGGCGATTGATGCGCTGGATATCATGTGCAAGACGGCCAATGTGGAATTTGTCGCCTGGGAGCGCAAGCTGGGCGGCCGTCTGGTAACGATTATTATTCAGGGCACCGTATCCGACGTAACGCAGGCAGTGAATGCGGCATGCGAAAGATGCCTTAAAAAGCCGGTGGCTCATACGGTGATTGCCAATCCTCATGAGGAAACCGTGCGCATGGTAACCCTGTGCGCGAGCAGACTGAACGGCAGCAAGGAGAATCAGGATTGGGTAACAACCGTGTAACGGGCAGCAGGGGGACAGATATGGCGCAGGACAAGAATCAGAAAGACAGGACAGATATACGGCAGAACGCCCGGCAGGAAGAAGCGTTCGTCCGCCCAGAAGAGAACGCGCAGAACGAGGCAGAATTCCGGACGGAAGAGAGCAGGGAGCCTGCCGCGGGCGAAGAAGGAAGTAAGACGGCAGAAGCTGTCAGTCAGACAACGACAGGAACCGGGACTCCGGACGGAGAGACCGGACCAGAATTGAAGGAGGATAAAAAAATGGCACAGGAAGCATTAGGAATGGTGGAAACCAGAGGTCTGGTAGCGGCGATTGAGGCTGCGGATTCGATGTTAAAGGCAGCGAATGTAACGCTGGTAGGTTCCGAGAGAATCGGTTCCGGACTTGTAACGATTATGGTGCGCGGAGACGTGGGAGCCGTAAAGGCGGCCGTTGAGGCAGGCAGCGCGAATGCGTCCAAGCTCGGCGAGCTGATTGCGACTCATGTAATTCCCAGGCCTCACAATGATGTTGAGAAGATTCTTCCGGTTATAAAATAACCCCTTAACGGAAGTATTGCCTTAAGGAGGAAGAAAAGCGCCGCGGGCTGGGAGCCATCCTCCCTGTCCGCGGCGGATTCGGCAATTCCGGGAAAGGGAAGGGAATTCAATGAACGAAAGTAATGTGGAACTGATTACCCGTATGGTAATGGAGGCGCTGGAGAAGAATCAGGAGTCTTCCCATGGATTTATGGTTCCGATTGGCGTATCAGCCAGGCATATCCATCTGACACAGGAGCATGTTGAGGTTCTTTTCGGCAAGGGCTATCATCTGACAAAGAAAAAGGATCTGATGGGCGGCCAGTTCGCGGCGAATGAGGCTGTTACGATTGTCGGACTGAAGCTGCGCGCGATTGAGAATGTACGTATTCTCGGCCCTGTCAGGAGCCGTTCTCAGGTTGAGATATCCGCGACGGACGCGGTGAAGCTCGGAATCAAGGCTCCGATCCGGGATTCCGGCGATATCAGAGGAAGCGCGCCGATCGCGATTGTCGGACCGAAGGGAGCGCTGTATCTGGAAGAGGGCTGTATCATAGCAAAGCGTCATATCCACATGTCTCCCGCCGATGCGATGGCGGCAGGCCTGCATGATAAGGAGATTGTATCGGTGAAGGTTGACAACGAGAGAGGCACGATATTCAATCAGGTGTTAATCCGTGTGGATCCAAGCTTTACTCTGGAGATGCATATTGATACGGATGAGGCGAACGCGGCCAGGATATCAACCGGGCAGACAGCGGTGATTCTTAAGAGCTGAGAGCTTCGGAAAGGATACAGGAAGAAAGGAACATACGATGGAGGGGAATGCAGGATGATCATAGGCAAAGTAACAGGAAGCGTAGTGTCTACCAGAAAGAACGACAATCTCATTGGCAGCAAGTTCATGATTGTAGAGCCTGTCCAAAGTATGAAGCAGCAGACAGGGTGTCTGGTCGCGGTCGATGCGGTCGGCGCAGGCATCGGCGAATATGTTCTTGTTGCGCTCGGCAGCGCGGCAAGGATCGGGTGCGGGCAGGAAGGTTCGCCGATTGACGCCGCCATTGTCGGAATTATAGATGACGGAACGGAACTGGAGTAATGAATTATGGAAACAGCGCAGTTAAGTGAACTGATGAAGGAATGCGGCATCACGGGCGCGGGAGGCGCGGGCTTTCCTGCCCACATGAAGCTTTGCAGGAGGGTGAAGACCATTATCCTCAACTGTGCGGAATGTGAGCCGCTCTTTTGTCTGCACAGGCAGCTTCTGCAGTCCCGGGCGTATGAAGTGCTTTCCGCGTTCTATGAGCTTGGTACGGCGCTCGGCGCGAAACGGATGATTGTCGCAATCAGGAAGTCCTTCCGGGCGGCGGCAGACGCGGTACAGGAATATCTCGGACTGTACGGGGAGATGGAGTTAAAGCTTCTGGAAGATGTCTATCCGGCCGGAGACGAGGTTGTTCTGATCTATGAGGCCACGGGAGAGATCGTGCCGCCGGGAGGTCTTCCGGCTGATGTCGGGGCCGCGGTCTTTAACGTGGAGACCGTCTATAATCTGTATCGCGCCGTTACCTACCATGAACCGGTGACGGATAAGCTTGTCATGATCGGAGGCGAGATTGAGCATCCGATGACAATCCGGATTCCGCTGGGAATGTCCGTCAGGGAGGCGGCGGCGTTCGCGGGCCGGATTCTTGTCGAAGATCCCGTCTACCTGATTGGCGGCGCGATGATGGGCAGGCCGGCAGGAGCGGACGAGGTCGTGACCAGGACGACGAACGCGATTATTGTGCTGCCGCAGAATCACCCGGTTATCATGAAAAAGAGAAAGAATACGGGAATCGATCTGAAACGGACTGCCGCCGCGTGCTGCCAGTGCAGTATGTGTACGGACCTGTGCCCGAGAAATCTTCTGGGACATCCGATCGATCCTGCCCGGTTCATGCTCGCGGCTGCCTGTAAGGATGTCCGGAAGCCGGATATCTTTATTCATACCATGTTTTGTTCCTCCTGCGGTCTGTGCGAGATGTACTCCTGTCCGCAGGGACTTTCGCCGGGAACTCTGATTACGGAATATAAGAACAGGCTTCAGGAAGCAGGAATTCCTCTTCGGAAGGAGACGGCCGGTCCCCTGAATCCGGCAAGGGAATACAGAAAGGTTCCCATCCTGCGCCTGGCGGCAAGAATTGGTCTTATGCCCTATCTGAAAAAAGCTCCCCTGATTGAGGGAAGGGTTAAGGCAGAACGGGTCAGGATACCGCTTCGGGAAGAGAGCGGCATCTTTGCCAGACCGGCCGTGAAGGCGGGCGATTTTGCAAAGAGAGGCCAGGTAATCGGCGTGCCTGCGGATGAACGGAGCACGGCGGTTCATGCTTCCATATCCGGGCGGATACTGGAAGCCAATGACAGATTTGTTATGATAGAAGCAGTCAGAAAGGACGTACAGGCAGATGAGTAAAGCAATCGGAATGGTAGAATATAAGACGGTATCGGCCGGCGTTACGGCAGCCGACGCCATGGTAAAGACGTCCGATGTTGAGATTATAGAGGCGGAGACGGTCTGCCCGGGCAAGTACATCGTTATCATCAGCGGTGATTTAAGCGCGGTGAGGGCGGCCGTAGATACGGCAAGAAATTCTTACGGAACTCATCTGATCGACGATTTTATCCTCGGCAACCCGCATGAATCCATATTTCCGGCAATTTACGGAACGACGCATATTGAGGATATCCGCGCGCTTGGGATTCTTGAGACCTATGATGCGGCATCTGCCATAGTGGCCGCGGATGAGGCGGCCAAGACGACAATTGTGGATTTGATTGAGCTGAGGCTTGCGAGAGGAATGTGCGGCAAATCGTATCTCATGCTGACCGGAGAGGTGGCGGCCGTTGAGGCGGCAATTGATCGCGCGAAGGCTGCGGCGGGTACGAAGGGTATGTATCTGGATTCGTCAGTGATTGCGCATCCGGACAGGAGACTGCGCGATAAGATATTGTAGGCTTCAGGAGCGTAAGTAAAGGAGAAGGCGGAATGCTTGCGATTGAGAGAAGAAATCAGATTCTGGAGAAGCTACAGGCAGAGAAAAAAGTGCTGGTCAGTGATTTGAGCCAGATATATGACGTGACAGAAGAAACCATCCGCAGAGATCTGGAGAAGCTTGAAAAAAGCGGTCTGATCATTAAAAGCTACGGAGGAGCCGTTCTGAATGAGAGCACCAATCTGGATCTGCCGTTTAACGTCCGGAAGAACCGAAATGTGGTCGGCAAGCAGAAGATTGCGGGAATGATGAGGGAGCTGATTCAGGACGGGGATACGATTATGCTGGACTCGAGCTCTACTGCCGTATTCATTGCCCGGGCTCTTAAGGAGAAGCAGAATCTTACCGTGATTACGAACTCCATTGAGATTCTGATTGAGCTATCAGATGTCTCGGGCTGGCGGATTTTTTCAACCGGAGGCATGCTCAGGGAGGGTTCGCTTGATCTGGTCGGTCCGCAGAGCGACAGAACCATAGGCTCTTATTATGCCAAGAAGGCGGTTATTTCCTGCAAGGGTCTGGATCTTGTGAAGGGAGTGACGGATTCCAATGAGCTTCTTGCCGGAAGCAAACGGGCGATGTTAGAGTCATCCCGGCAGAAGATTCTGGTTGTTGATTCCAGCAAGTTTGGGGCCATTGCATTTACGAAGATTGCGGATATCAGAGAATTCGATGTTCTTGTGACGGATACGGAGCCGGAGGAACAGTGGAAGCAGTATCTGGAGGAATGCGGGATTGAGATCCGGTATTAGACAGGGATTCATCAGGGCTGTTGCCCGGCAGGCATACTGCCGGAATGACAGCTCTTTTTTGCAGTAAAATGAATGGAGGATGTTATGATAACAATAGAACGTACACAGGTCATGAATCTGGAGAACGCGATCCGGGGCGCCAGAAATCCCATGAACAGCTGGAACCGTATGGACAGCTATTATAACGAAGACGGCGTCTTTGTGCTGGGGGAGAATGACCTGTCCCTTGCCGTGAGGCTGGCCCGCGCCGGAAGCGACCACAGAAAGTTCTTTCGTCAGATTTTTGTATCGGCCGATATTACGGGACCGATTTACTGGTGGAAGGAGTTCGATACCTATAAGGTCGGGACGGCCGCGAATTCGACCAGCACAATGCATAAGATTCATTCCAGGCCGTTTGAAGCGTCGGATTTCAGCTGTGAGAAGATGAATCCGGAGGCAAGAGCTACCCTTGACTCTGTCATAGAACGGCTGGAAGCGCTTCGTCTGCGGTACAATGAGACAAAAGACAAGGAATACTGGTACAGTATCATTCAGCTGCTTCCTTCAAGCTATAATCAGATGAGAACCTGTACCATGAATTATGAGAATCTGGTTAATATCTATTACGCCAGGAGAAACCACAAGCTGGATGAGTGGCATGAAGTATGCGCATGGATCCGGACGCTGCCATATGCTGCGGAGCTTATCTGCTGCAGAGAGGACGGCTGACAGCCGGACGAAAATAAGGGAATCCCGGGAAGCTTTGGAAAATGCCGCAGGAACGCGGCGGATTCTGTCATACGATTCTTCCGCCGCGCCGCAGAAAGGGGATCTATTCCGGAAGCGGACATGCTATAATGGATACGGACATCAATGGTAAAGGAGCTGATAGATGTCGTGCGGCAAAGCGCAGGAGTATTCATGACGGCCGCGGCCGTCTTATCCGCGGGGCTGATTGGGGCAGGCATGCTGTTTACCGGTCTGTATGGAGAAACGTTCAGACAGACCTATGGAGCCCCTGTCTCACAGAAATCAGCCACACAGGAGGCCGGCGGATATCCGCAGTTAAGTACCTATGAGGAGTTCCCAGGACTGACCCGTATTCCTCTTCTTTCGGAGGAGGAAGAAGCGCTTGAGGCATTCGAATATTCCCTGACACAGAAATATCCGAATCTTGCTTCGGAATTCATTGAAAGTCTTGCTGACTGCTATCCCGGAGAGAGCCTTGCGGGAGAGAATCAGGAGATCTGCTTTTACCTGCAGACGGATGAACGATGCGCGGACAAGCCGTTCGGGGAGGATCCCATCGGAATCTACGGCTGCGGGCCGAGCGCAATGGCCATCGTCGTCTCCACCCTGACTGAGCTGACGATTGATCCGGTCAGAATGGCGCAGTGGGCCTATGAGAACGGCTACTGGGCAAGGCAGAGCGGTTCCTATCATACGCTGATTGCCGGAGCCGCAAAAGCATTTTCCCTGGATTGTGAGAGCTGCCCGAGAGAGGATACCGATGCGATGAGGAAAGCGCTGGAGGAAGGAAGCCTGATCGTTGTGCTGATGGGAAAGGGACAGTTCACAGACTCCGGACATTTCATCGTGCTGTACGGGCTGACCGGGGAAGGGAAGGTACTGCTTGCCGATCCGAACAGCATGGAAAGAACGAATCAGGAGTGGGATCTTGAGACGATCACAAAGGAGGCAAAATCATACGCGGCCGACGGCGGGCCGTTCTGGATTATCAGCAGACAGCAGTAATGTTTTGACAGATTCTGAATATGATAACCTTTGAGAGATTATTTGCGGCGTAAGATGCGGCGCGGAAATGAGGTGAAGAATGGAATGTCAGAACACCGGCAGTCTGTATGCTTCCTTATCCGAAGAGGAGAAGGAGAATAAGCTGATCCGTATTATTATTGAGGAAATACAAAATGACAGGCAGAAGAACGGAAAGGATAAAGAGGATGACAGGCACATATAGCAGAATCCCCGCATAGAATGGAACGATCGATCTCTATGCGGGGATATTTTATGCCTGAAAATGGGGAAGTGAATTGCAGGGAAGCGATAGTATCACAGGATTATCTGGATTTCATTGTTCGTTATACGGGCTCTGCGGATGAATATGCTGTACAGTTTCCCGATGCGGTATGCCGTCAGGTGATTAATGAAAAATATATGGTAATTCATGTGGACGCGTCTCTGGTTCCCAATCGGGAACAATATACCATTGCCTATCAATATGTTCCGAAATGCTATGGACTTCTGGATACCTTAAGCCTTGAGAATACGGGAGTTCTGCGCCTTCGCAGGCAGCCATACCTGAATCTTCTGGGAGAAGGGGTGCTTCTGGGATTCGTGGATACGGGAATTGACTATCTGCACCCGGCGTTTCGGACTGCAGACGGCCGGACGCGGATTGTGAGCATCTGGGATCAGACGGTTCAGACGGGGAATCTGCCAGAAGGCTTTCTGTTTGGAAGCGAGTATACCAGGGAACAGATTAATGAAGCGCTTGCGGCCGAAGATCCTTACGGAATTGTGGAAACCAGGGATACCTCCGGGCATGGAACCTTTATGGCCGGAATCGCGGCAGGAAGCGAAGTCAGGGAAGCCGATTTCTCGGGAGTTGCGCCGGCGGCGGATATGGCCGTGGTAAAGCTGAAGCAGGCGAAGCGTTATATCAGGGATTATTTTTTTATCGGAGAGGATGCGGAGTGCTATCAGGAGAATGATATTTTGCTCGCGCTGCGTTATCTTGCGCAGCTGGCGGTCAGAAGGAACCAGCCTATGATTGTGTGCCTTGGAATCGGGACAAACAGCGGCGGACATAACGGACTGTCGATTGTGGATGAATATCTGGCGGATATTTCCAGAAGCTTCGGCAGAGCCGTATCAGCCGCTGCGGGAAATGAGGGCAATCAGGGACATCATTACCGGGGCGGTCCGGTTGAGGGAGAATATGAAGAGGTTGAGCTTAGAGTGGCGGAAGGAGAGGAAGGGGTATTCCTGGAACTGTGGGCATCGGCTCCGAATGTTTTTACGATCTCTCTTATCACTCCCGGCGGGGAGGCAGTATCCCGGATTGCTCCGAGAATTCAGGAGAGTCAGCAGGTAACCTTTCTGTTCGAGCCGACAAAGGTCTTTATCGAATACCGGATACTGGAGCCAAGGACGGGCGATCAGCTCATTGTGATCCGGTTTCAGAACCCAAGCTCCGGTATCTGGAGAATCCGGGTCTATGATGAGGCAGGCATCGGAGGACTCTTTGATATCTGGCTTCCGATGGAAGGCTTTGTCAATCCGGAGACCCTGTTCTTAAGGCCGGATCCGGAGATTACCATCTGCGAACCCGGCAATTCGGATGCGGTGATTACGACCGCGACCTATAACGATGCGGATAACAGTCTGTATCTGAATTCCAGCAGAGGATATACCAGGGACGGAAGGATTAAGCCGGATATTGCGTCGCCGGGAGTGAATGTGTTCGGGCCGGTTCCGGGAGGGGGATATGCCAGGCGGACGGGCAGCAGTATTGCCTCGGCATTCACGGCAGGGGCCGCCGCGCTGATCTTGGAATGGGGGCCTGTCAGGGGGAATTACCCCTATATGGACTCCATGGAAATTAAAAAGCTGCTGATTCGGGGAGCCGTCAGAAGTCCTCTCCTGCATTATCCGAATCCGGAATGGGGATACGGAAGACTGAATATTTATGAAAGCTTCCGAAGTATCCGGACGGCCGGATAAGATTTCTTGCAATTCCCGTCCGGATTCGCTATACTGAAAAAACAGGGGAAAAGGAGCGAAGATGACGAAGAAAAAATTCATGCGTATATTACCAAAGAAAGTCATTCAAATCGGTACGGCAGATCCAAGAACAAGAGAGCAGACAGAAAAGAAAGAGGAGGCACACCAGGGTGTAAGGAAGGAGGAAGAGGAGCAGACACAGGAAGAATATGAGGTCGTAGAACGGGAGATCCTTCCACAGCGGATTATCTGTCCGGACTGCGGAGGGGTGACTCTGGAAGGACTGGAATTCTGTCATAAATGCGGCGGAGAGATTAATGGTACATAATGGTTCCGGCATCTGTTCCGGCCGGTCCGCGCCGCGGCCTCCCCGAAATCTGTTCAAAATAAAAATAAAAATGGCTATTGCAAAACAAGCGGAAGTCTGATATACTTGTGGAAACAAAAGTCATATTTATAATTAAATTAAGACACGTATTATGAATTATATAAAAACTACACGATTCATGAATAATAATATCAGCAAGTACATGAAAAGAGGAACTTACAATGACTGCATGGGAAGATAACATCAGGAAGACGGTACCGTATGTTCCGGGCGAGCAGCCCCGGTTCGACGGCATGATTAAGCTGAATACAAATGAGAACCCCTATCCTCCGGCGCCTGGAGTTGCCAGGGCGCTTAAAAATATGGAAGCAGAGCAGCTGAAGCTGTATCCGGATCCGGGGGCCGGACTGCTTGTCGATGCGCTGGCCGAGTATTATGAGCTGCCTTCGGAGCAGATTTTTGTCGGAGTCGGATCGGATGACGTGCTGGCAATGTCATTTCTGACCTTTTTTAACTCCGGAAAGCCGATTGTATTTCCGGATATTACCTATTCCTTCTATGAGGTCTGGGCTTCGCTGTTTCGGATTCCGTTCCGGTGCCCGAAGTTAGATGAGGACTTTCATATCCGGAGGGAGGATTATTACGGAGAGAACGGGGGCGTTGTGATCGCGAATCCCAACGCGCCGACCTCTGTCTGGGAAGAGACAGAGCTTATCGAGGATATCGTCCGTCATAATCCGGGCTGTGTCGTTATTGTGGACGAGGCCTATATTGATTTTGGAGGCATATCGGCCAGAAGCCTCATTGATACCTATGATAATCTGCTTGTGGTTCAGACATTTTCCAAGTCGCGTTCCATGGCAGGGCTGCGGATTGGCTTCGCGATGGGAAGCAGGAAGCTGATCGCGGCATTGAACAACGTGAAATATTCCTTTAATTCTTATACCATGAATCTGCCTTCGATTATTTTGGGGACGGAGGCTGTAAAGGATAAGGAATATTTTATAGAAACAACCCGCAGGGTTATTCGGACAAGGGAGAACGCGAAGCGTTCGCTGCGGGAGCTGGGCTTCCAGTTCCCGGATTCCCGGACGAACTTTATCTTTGCAAGGCATGAAAGAATTCCGGCAAAGCAGCTGTTTGCGGCTCTTCGGGAGCAGAATATCTTTGTCCGGTACTTTGACAGGCCGCGGATTGATAATTATCTTCGAATCTCTGTGGGGACAGACGGGCAGATGGAGAAGCTGATAGGTTTTCTGAAGGCTTACATCGGCTCGCAGACAGAGGGGACCGGAAAGGGTTAAGCCGGATTCTCCGCGGAAGCCGGACATGCGCCGCAGCTCCGGCTCCGTGATTATGCAGTACGGCGCAGAAAGGGAGAAATCATGAGAATCTTAGTTGTGGAACAGGAAGCAGCAGAGAGAAAGCAGATTACCGGCTTATTATCCGTATATGGGGACTGTGATACGGCAGCCGGCGGGGCGCAGGCAGTAGAGGAATTCCGCAGGGCGCTTGAGAATAACAATCCATATGATATGATGTGCTTTGATATTATTATGCCCGGGAAGGACGGGTACCAGGTGATTAAGGAGGTCCGCGATATCGAGAAGGAGAAAGGGGTTACGGAGGACAACCGGGTAAAGCTTGTTGTGATATCAGAGATTAACGTGGGGAATAATGTGAAAAAGGCCTTTGATCTGGGGTGCGACGCTTATGCGGGCAAGCCGGTGAATCCGGACAAGTTCGCCGCGGCGCTGAAGAAGCTTAATATTATTAAGGATTCTGCCGAGTGACATGAAGGAGTTCAGAGATTATGCCACGGTCAATTTCCAGAAGGAGCTTGACCGGGAGCTTGAGAAGCTTGCGGGGGAGGGACGTGTTCCCTCCCTTCTGCTGCACAGCTGCTGCGCGCCGTGCAGCAGCTATTGCCTTACATATCTGTCTGATTATTTCCGGATAACGGTGGATTATTATAATCCCAATATTTATCCTCCGGAGGAATACAGGCTGCGGGCGGATGAACAGAAGCATCTGATTGAGCGGCTTCCGGCAAGGTATCCGATTACTTATACGGAGGGAGCTTACGATCCGGAGGTCTTCTTTGAGATGGCAAGGGGGCTTGAGGGGGTAAAGGAGGGCGGCGAGAGGTGCTTTCGCTGTTATGAGCTTCGCCTCCGGGAAGCGGCAGAGCGGGCCGTGGAAGGCGGGTTTGATTATTTTACCACGACCTTAAGTATCAGTCCGCTTAAGAATGCGGCCAAACTCAATGAGATCGGGGCGCGGCTTGCAAAAGAATATCAGGTCAGGTACCTGTTTTCAGACTTTAAAAAGAAAAACGGTTACAGGCGTTCCGTGGAACTGTCAGAGGAATATGGCCTGTATCGCCAGAATTATTGCGGCTGTGTCTATTCCCGCCGGTAGGGGCGGGCAGGAAGTGGCTTTAACGGCGTATATTTTTCCTGTATTTTCCCGGACATATAATATGCGGAGCCGATACTTTGCAGATCGACTCCGCATCTTCATTCAGTTCAATCTGGAATTCTGTACAGAGAACCGCTTAATCTACAACGATTTCCACAACGTCCCTGCCGGTGAAATCAACCTCGTAGAAGGTATTTGAATTATCCACGGAGATTTCAAGATCGAAATCCGGGCGGACTGAGAATACGGTTTCTGAGGCTGCAAGGTCTTTATTATCCAGATCAATTGTCATAGTCTGACCAGTTCCCCCTTCACTGTCTTCATATGATGTATCTACATAGATAATAGTAACTTTTTTCACAACCTCTTCTGCATATGAGAAACGACAAACTACCTCATTCGGATTCACTTCCTCACCTTGACTGTTAAGATACCGAACCCGGAAGGTTTCCAGAATCTCAGGTTCTATTACATCAACACTAATGGACGTATAAAGAAACCAGGGATCAAACTGCTCCCCTTCTACTACTGTACCGGCGTATACTTTTCCCTCTGGTGTCTCAACCGTGCAGCTGTATGATCTGGGTGTGTTGGGTACCTCATCCCATGCCTCATGCGGCACACTATACGGAAGCGTGCAGGACCATGTATCTTCTGCAAGTGTATGTGTTATAAGCTCTGTACCTGTAATATCAGATGTAATCGTAAACGCGCTGCCGCTGAGCGCCTGCATGCGGATGCCCCACCGATCGACAGAATACTTTTCACTGTCAGCATAAACTTCCGCTATCAATACACCTGCGCTAAGACGGTATTCCTCCTCATAAATTCCCGATGTCAGGAAATGTTCAACCGCAGAATAATCCGCAACAGGATTCCTATAAGCAATCAGACTACATGTCTCATTAAAGTCCTTCAGCGGAGACAGATCACGAATCTCATTATAGCCCAGGTCCATATACACTCCGTCATTCGAAGCCAAATGAGCCAGTGGGCTGACATCCTGAATATAATTACAATTTACATTAATGTCCGTCAGATGAGGCATAGTCTCTACAGCGCTGATATCCCGGATCAGGTTGTCATTCACATGAAGAACCTTTAAAGAAGTCAGAGCGGACAGGGAATCAATTGTGGAAATCTGATTCCAAGATGCATAAAGCTCCTTCAATGAAGTAAGACCTCCAATGGGACTAAGATTCTGAATGGCATTATTGCTGATATCCAGATAAGTCAGAGAGGTAAGCCCTGCCAGCCCTTCAATCTCTGTCAGTCCGCTGCTTACAGTCAGACTGGACAGCGAACTGCCATTCCAGCACCGGAAGACACTGCTGTCCGATATGCTCGAAGGTCCGTGCAATCCCTTCACTCCCGGAAATGTTTCTGCCAGAAGCGGCATATCTTCAAATTCTGTGAAGTAGTTCTGGAAGGTCGTCTCATCATAGATCCACTCTCTATCGTCATTCCTGATATCAAGCGTCAGATCCGGAATCGCGTTCAATTCCTCCACATTGCAGGCATCGATAATATCCTGCACACTGCTCATGCCATTGAAGTACACCGTTACCTGATCGGGAAGCAGGCTTGCGTCCTGCACCAGGGGCCCTTCCACAACCACATGCTGAAGCACTGTATTCAGAAGGCCAAGCTCCTGAAAATATTTCATATCCTCAATGCTCTGGATTGCCGCGTTATTCAATACCAGCTCAGAGCTCGGAAATGCCTTCAGATCGCCGACCGTAATATCTCCGGAGGCCTTCCCAAGCGCATTCCTGATACTCTGTTCAAACGCCGCATCCCTCCATACAAGCACGGTATCATCCGGCGATTCCGGCCCGACCGGAACGGGCGTCGGAGTGGGACCGCTCGGGCGGGACGGCGCCTGAGTAGGGACGGGCGTCGGATAAGAATAGCCCGGCTCCTCCGGCGACGGAGTAGGTGTCGGAAGCGGATCCGGATCCTTCTCCAGGACCGTAATTGTCACCGGCTCTGAAACAGCTGTATAGTTCTCATACTCCCCGTCTTCTGTCATTGTCAGAGGATACAAAGAAGACTGATAGGTATAGGCGGTAATGGTATAACTTCCCGCTTTCTGCGCAGTCACCTTACCATTTGACAAATCGACGACCGCTTCTGCCGTATTGTCGGTCAATACCCACCTTGTCTTATCCGTTGCCTTACCTGTGTCTGTCTTGGGACTCATGTTCCTGTTGAAATTAATCGTATCCCCGACATACACGGTCCTGTCTTCCGGATAGTTTGTAATCTCCACTGCATCCGCATTCTGCTTCACCCTCACAAACGCGGATGTCCTGGCAACCACTTCACCTGTCCTTTTATCCGTAATCGTACAGGTTATGGTTGTGGTTCCCGTGCTGACAGCCGTAGTTAATCCCTTGCTGTCAACCGTTGCCACCCTGTTGCGGACAGAGGTCCACTTAAAGCGATACAATTCCGAATAATTCGACGGCTTATTCTTAATATAGAAATCATACACCGCCCTGGTACCGGAAATATCACTTTCCCCAAGGTACAAAATCTTATCAGCCCGGTTCATATACATTTCCGACTGCTCAGCGGGTTCTTCCGCAGCGGCGTATGCGGTCGGAGCTGATACGGCAAACACCAGAATAAGAGCCAGGATGCCTGCCGCTCGCGCTTTGAATCTTCGTTTCAGATGATTCATGCTAC
>DVNP01000031.1 GCA_018714285.1 Candidatus Caccomorpha excrementavium
ACAACAGCTTCCGGAACGTTCGGATCCGGAGCGGAATACTCGGAATTCACTGATCTGAGCAGTCTTGGAGCCGTAACAACCAAGGGCGTGGCAAGCGTGCCCTGGCCGGGCAATCCTACGCCGCGGATTGCGGAGACCTACGGAGGAATGCTGAATGCCATCGGGCTCCAGAATCCGGGGATGGAGGTATTTATTAAAAGGGATATCCCGTTTGTAAGACAGTTTGATACGAATATCATTGTTAATGTATGCGGAAGAACGGTCAGGGATTATGTTGAGGTGGTCGAACGTCTGGCAGACGAGGATGTTGATATGCTTGAGATTAACATATCCTGTCCGAACGTGAAGGAAGGCGGCATTGCCTTCGGACAAAATCCGAAGGCGGCGGAAGAGATTACGGCGCAGGTAAAGAAGTATGCAAAGCAGCCGGTTATCATGAAATTAAGTCCGAATGTAACGGATATTACGGAAATGGCAAGGGCGGTGGAGGCCGGCGGAGCGGATGCGGTGTCATTAATTAATACCCTGACGGGAATGAAGATTGATGTTAAGAAGCGCTGCTTTGCGCTTGCCAACAAGACGGGCGGCCTGTCAGGTCCCGCAATTAAGCCGGTTGCCGTCCGTATGGTATATCAGACTGCGAAGGCGGTAGGAATTCCCGTGATTGGTATGGGAGGAATTCAGAATGAAGAGGATGCGCTGGAATTCATTATGGCAGGCGCGACGGCGGTCGCGGTCGGAATGGCGAATTTTTACCGGCCGGATGCGGCGGCGCGTGTGGCAGAAGGCCTGAAGAATTTTATGTCGGATAACGGAATTGAAGATATTAACAGCCTGATTGGCTGCGTATAACAGGAGGATGGAATGGAACGGTATAAGCAGGAATTTATAGAGTTCATGGTGGACAGCCAGGTGCTGAAGTTTGGCGAATTTATTTTAAAGAGCGGTAGAAAGTCTCCGTTCTTTATGAATGCCGGTTCTTATGTTACGGGGTCGCAGCTGGAGAGGCTCGGAGAGTATTATGCCAGAGCGATTCATGATCATTACGGGCTTGATTTTGATATCCTGTTCGGACCGGCGTA
Organism: Candidatus Caccomorpha excrementavium; assembly: GCA_018714285.1. GTDB lineage: Bacteria > Bacillota > Clostridia > Lachnospirales > Lachnospiraceae > Caccomorpha > Caccomorpha excrementavium. The sequence continues at coordinate 1,083 of DVNP01000031.1, forward strand.
TAAGGGAATTCCTCTGAGCGTGGCGACGGCCATCGCGATCAGCAGGCTGTATGGCAGGGAGATCCGGTACTGTTCGAACCGCAAGGAGGCCAAGGATCACGGAGATGCCGGAATTCTGCTTGGAAGTCCGATTAAGGACGGCGACAGGGTGATGATCATTGAAGACGTCACAACGTCCGGCAAGTCAATTGAAGAAACCTTTCCGATTCTGAAAGCGCAGGGGGATATTACCGTTGCAGGGCTGATCGTATCTCTCAACCGCATGGAAAGAGGCAAGGGTGAAAAAAGCGCCCTGGAGGAGATCCGGGAGGTCTACGGTTTCCCGACGGCTGCCATTGTTACCATGCAGGATGTGGTGGAATACTTGTATAATCGTCCTTATAAGGGTAAGATAATAATTGATGATGCGATGAAAGCGTCCCTGGACGCTTATTATGAGCAGTATGGCGCGAAAGTCTGAACGGCAGGATGCGGTCTTGTCAGAGGAAAGGAGATCTGTGATGTACGAGAAAATATATCATACAATGAAAGCGGTAGGCATATGGAACCTGGTGCTTGGAATTATCATTATTGTAAGCGGCATATTTACAGGGATCTGTATCATAACAGGAGGCGCGAACCTTCTGAGGAAAAAATCGGAGATTTTGTTCTGAATGGCTTTGAATCCGGTTCGTATCACCATGAGCTGTCAGAAAGGGAAGATGTCACGAGCTTCCTTTTCCGGCAGCTTTTTTTTGTAAACTCTGAATTGCCGGGCAGATTTATCTGCCGTATTTATGCGGGATTACCGGAACGATACAAACATACGGCAAGCGGATGTTTCGTTACTTTCAACAAATTTTATATCACTTATTTGGAAATATCAAGAACTAAAAATACTTTACAAAAGGCAAAAGATAGAGTAAAATCAATATATCATTTAACAACTGCTGGTAAATCTGAAGTTCAGTTTTTCGTAAACCGGTTTTCGACCGGATCATGAGTTCCATTCATTATCAAAACAGGGGCCGCGCCTGCGGCCGCAAAGGAGAGATAGGTATGATAGTTTTTTCAGGCTGTGAAAAAGAAGGAGGCTTTTCAGCCAATTTAGCCGCGCTTGGTATTATGGAAGCGCTGGCCGGCCGGCGCGCGGCCATTATTGAGAATCATATCAGGGGAAGGTATGCGGGCAGATGTATGATCGAAGAATATATCCGCTCTCTGGAATATCATAATGCTTATGTTTATAAGGGACGGGGGACGCCGGAGCTGCCGAACGGATGTCGTCTTGTTGATGTATGGAATCAGCGGCTCTTCTATATCGCGCAGGAGTCCTATGCCAATTACTGGCTGTTTGAGCATGAATTTGGACGTTTTCTGCCTTATTTAAATGATATGGAACGATATTGTGAGATTCTGTATGTCGGGGCAGAGAAGAATGCAGAGAGTACACGAATGTTGTTTGAAAAAGCGGAGATTATTATTCTGAATATACGGCAGACGCCGGAGGCGTTTGAGGAGTATCTGGAAACCTTCCGCGGATATCTTGAGAAGACTTTTTTCCTGATTGCGGATTACAGAAAGGATGTTGTTCTTGACAGAGCCCGGATTATCAGGCGATACGGCATTAATAAAGGGCGGATTGCAGTACTGCCGGCGGATGAGGAATATTACCGTATGGCCGGGCAGGGAGAAGCTCTGCGGTTCATGCTTCATTATATCCGGTGCTCAAGCCGGGCGAGGCACTATCCGTTTATCCGCGGGATTCGGGATGCGCAGAAGAGAATCGCGCGAATGATGGAGGAAAGAGAGGGAGGATATGCGAAGGAGGCTTAAGAAATCAACAAAGAGGATCCTTGCCGTTACGGCGGGAATTCTGACGGCAGGGCTGGGCGCCGCGGCCGGCGCGGGAGTTTTAATCGCACGGGAGCAGGCAAGAGCGGCCGATGAGATTGCCGCGATGCAGAGCCTGCTTGATCAGAATACGAGATATGTATATGAAACGGCGCGCGCCGTCAGAAGAGGAGAGATTCTGGACGAGAATAATACGCGGATGGTGCTGGCATATTCTTCTATGAATCAGGAGGAATACCTGACGGCAGAGGATCTGGGATCCTGTATTGTAATCGATGCGGATGAGGGGGTTCATCTGCTTAAGAATATGACCGCTGCCGGGGAAGGGGGAGAGACGCTGCGGGAGGTGGAATGTGAAGCAGTTCTTTTGAATGAGAACAGACAGGAATATGATGTCGTTGATATCCGCATCCGGTACCCGAACGGAGAGGATTATATTGTCCTGGCCAAGAAGGAGCTGCTCCATCTGAACGATGAGGTAAAGGATCGGTGTTATATCCGGTGCGTGGAGGAGGAGATTGCGAGATTGTCAGCTTCCTATGTGGATGCGCTTTTGTATGAGGGAACCTGTCTGTATACGGTCCGGTATCCGAACCCCGAGCTGCAGGAGGCCTCTGTTGTTACTTATGTGCCGACTCCGGGCGCGCTGGCTGCAATGAGGAAGAATCCCAATATCGCGCAGAAGGCTTCCTATGAGCTGATGCTTCAGAACCGGATGGAACTGGAGGAGAGGCTGAACGGGGATTATGAAGAAGCTGCCGGAATCTGGCAAAGTCTGGCCATGCAGGCAGGAAATTATGAAACAGGGGAGGAAAAACTGTACGAAGGGGATGAGGCGCAATAGAATGGGAGGACGAGGAAGAATGGAGGATGTGAGAAACGGGAAGCATGGGGAAGGAATCCAGGTCGGATTTTTCGGAATTGAGAAATATGAGCTGCTGCTTTATCTGTCCAGAATTCTGAGGCAGCTTGGATTAAGGGTACTTTTAGTCGATTATTCCGAGAACGGGGCGCTCTCAGCGGGAATTCCGGTCTGGGATCAGTTCGGCGGGGCGGGAAGAGAGGAGCTGGCAGCGGAGAATGCGTCCTATCAGACCGCCGTGGATTACTGCGGGATCCATTTTCTAAGAGAGCTTATGGTAGGACCGGCGGTCAGGAGCCGGTATGACTGTGTGCTGATTGATTTCGGATTTGAACTGGAGCATGAAGCGGTCCGGGAATGCAGCCGGGCCGTGATTGTATCGGATCAGCAGCTTCATAATATTCACAGGCTGAGACATCCGTTGCTGTGGGAGAGTATGCCGGTATATGCGGTTCTCAAGGACATGTGCCCCTGCAGGATTACCCCGGATTATATTCTGGAGGAAGCGGGAGTTAAGGCGGAAGAGGGGTACCGGTATGTCATCTATCAGGACGCGTGGGATGCCAAATGCCGGATCAGCTGTCAGTACAGCAAGCTCAGTCCGTTCGTGAGGATATCAAGAGAGTACCGGGAATTTCTGAAGAATATAACGAAAGATTTATTCCCGGAATTCACGAAAAGCGAGATAGACAGGGCATTCCGCGCTGCTGAAAAGGGGGAATGCTGATATGAGGGCCGTATTTTGGAGCTGTGTTCCGGGACAGACAGGGGTTACGGCAGGGATGCTTGCGGCAGGATTTGCCGCCGCCTTATTTTTCGGACAGAGCGTGTATTTTCAGCGGGCGGATCCGTGGTCGGACGGACTTGAGGAGGAGCTGATATCCGGCAGGACGGCCAGAGAGGAGCTGAAGGGAGTGGGACTGCCGGCAGCCTGTAAGGCAATGCGCGCGGGAACGCTGAATACGGAGATGTTCCATAACTGCGCGGTGAATCTGCCGGGAAGCCGGATCGCCTTTTTGCCGGGAAGCCTCAGAGAAGAGGCAACCGGTACAAAGGAGGAGAAAAACCGTCTGAGCGAAAAGCTTGTCCGTCTTGCCTCGTCGGAATATGATGTCACATTGATTGAGGCAAGGACGGGATGGGACGGTCTGAAGGAGGCATGGATCAAAGAGGCAGATTGGGTTGTGGTATGCCTCAGTCAGAACCGGCGGGTACTGGATCGATATTTTGCGGAAAAAAGAGAGATGCCGAAAAATTGCCGGTATCTGATTGGCATGTATCGTCCGGAGTCGGATATGACGCTTAAGAATCTTGCCAGACTGTACCCGGAGCTTGGAGGGAAGGTCTGTCTGCTGCCATGGTGTACGCAATATCAGGACGCGTGCTCGAGAGGAGATACGCTCCGGTTCTTTAGACAGTATGCAAAGACAGGGAAGGGAGAGCCGAACAGGGAATTTATCCGTGAGTGCAGGCGCCTGTCCGAGATGATTTTGTCAGGAAAGGGGAGGGGATAATGGGAAGCTTAGGAACTCTGTTGCTGATTTGCTCCGGTTTCGGAGCGGCGTTCGGCCTGATTCTGATTTTTCGCAGGAATGCTTTCGTTGTGCCGGAA
>DVNP01000253.1 GCA_018714285.1 Candidatus Caccomorpha excrementavium
AGACAACATTGCTTATTATTTGTTTTTTAAAGATTGCATAATTGTAATAATGTATAATTTAGCCTCTTACTGTCGAATTTTTTCGTCTTTATTATCACATAAAATAATATCATATTTTGTTTTTATAACCATAAAATTTGCAGATCCTGAAATATTAATTCAGCGAAGAAATGACTATCCCTATATTGGGAAAACAGCTTGTCCTATCTGTTCTGCATGATATGTTGTTCTTTCACAGTTGCAGCAGAGCAAAAAGCCCGCACAACATACGACAATATCCTGCGTCTTGTCAAGGATCCCGAGGTCTGCGACCCGATCCGGTTCCTGCGTGAACGCGAGATCGTGCATTTTCAAAGATTTGGGGAAGGGCTTAGAAATGTCCAGGATCATCTCAATTCCAGGAATTTTTACAGCTGTAATCCTTCCTTTGACAAGAACTGCAGAAAATAACAGGAGAATCCGGGCAAAAAAAAGAATCCTGCATGCAGGATTCTTTTTTTGCCGGACTTATCATATCTTAACCGGCGCGCCCTCTTTTGCGGAACGGTAGATCGCGAACATCAGGTTCATCGTCCGTTCCACATCCGCCATCCGGATCTGATATTCCTCTTCCTTCTTCAGAGAGTTATAATAATTTGTAATGCAGGCCAGATGACCGGTTCCCCAGTAGCTCTTGCCGAAGCCTTCCTTTCGGTCGAATTCCACCCGGACGAAGTCCTCTTTGTTCTCTCTGACATACAGGCTGCTTCCCTCCAGGCGATATTCCTTCTTCTCACAGACCAGCTCCAGGAGCACCGGCGCATCCGTACAATAAGAGGTTGTAGCATAGAAATTCGCCGTGCTTCCTTCGAACCGGATGTAAGCCTCCACCGTGTCTTCCACTTCAATCACAGACTTCAGATGATGATTCGCCATACTCGCTTCCGCTTCCTTAGGATTCCCCAGAAAGACCGTCAGCAGGTCCAGCGTATGAATGGCCTGATTAATCAGCGCTCCGCCGCCTTCCAGCGCAATCGTCCCTCTCCAGCCGCTCTCCGTATAATAAGGCGCGGTTCTGTGCCAGGTTACGAACGCGCGGGCGCCAAGTACCTTTCCTGCCAGCCCTTCCTCCAGCTCCTTCTTCACATACCTCACATTATCGTTATAACGATTCTGGAAGCAGACCCCAATCGGAACCTTATCTGCCGCCTTCACAAGCTCGTCCATCTGCTCTTTATTCACTGCGGCAGGCTTCTCCATAAAGACCCGGATTCCCCTGTCCGCCGCCGCGCATGCCATGGGAACATGGAGCGCGTGAGGGGTACAGATATGGAGGACCTCCAGCTCTTCCTTCTCAAGCATTTCATCAAGACTGCCATAAGCATGGCCCCCATAGCGTTCGGCAAAGCTGCTGCTTCTCTCCGGCCTGATATCCGCATAAGCCGTCAGCGTTACGTCAGGAAGCCGCTTCAGACTCTCCGCATGAACCGCGGCAATTCCGCCGCAGCCCACGATTCCCACCCGGTAACTCATTCTCTTTTGCCTCCCATCCTAACGGTAGCCCAGAGAGGCCAGATTATCGTAGCTCTTCTTCAGGCAGGCAAACGGGCTGCCCACACAGGTGTCCTGCTCAACCAGAAGATATTTCGTACAGTTCAGCTCCTCGAGCTTGTCAAGAATCGCTTTGAAATTAATATTCCCTTCCATTACCGGAGCCATAGCAGGCGAAAATCCCTTCACGGTCATGTCCTTCAGATGAATACACGGAATCCGATCCTTTAAGATCTCAACCCATTCCAGGGGACTGCCGCCTGCCGCCTGCACCCAGTAGGTGTCAAGCGTAATGCCCATCTCTTCCGCGGTAAACTCCTCCAGAAGAATATCAATAATTCTCTTCTGATCGTCCACCTTCTCGAATTCAAAGTTATGATTATGATACATGAAACGCTTGCCCGCCGCCGTTATCTTCTGAACCGGTTCTCTCAGATCATCCGCGAAGTGATGAATCCACCAGCCATTGCGGTACTTGTCCGGCATCGCGCCGAGACCGATATAATCACATCCCAGAATATTATGTTCCTCAATCAGACGATCGGTATCATTGATAATGCGGTCAATTCCGTTATGAGTCAGAACAATCTTAAGCCCCAGCTCATCACAGATTCCCCGCAGCACATGCGGGTCAATCTTTCCCATCGCTGATACCTGAACCGTGGTATAGCCCATTTTCGCAACTTCTCCCAGAGAAAAGCGAATATCCTTTTCCGTCTGAATGTAATCTCTTATCGTATACAGCTGTGCTCCAAGAATCATATGTGTGTCCTCTCTTTCTGTCAGGAGTCCGAACCCCCGGACCAGTCATTCTCGCATAGGATAAGCATACCATATCCGAACGCCAAAAGTCATTGCAAATCAGCATCTGCCTATTGTAAAAATAGCGGTCTTATGATTGAAAAATCTGCCGGGAATCCGGCCTTGTGTGTACAAATAGAATATTGTATAATAGCAATCAGACAGACAGGAATACCCTTTCCTGAGATACTGCCGCTTACGGCCTGGCGGCTGCGCCGCATTCCGGGCCTGATATACAATATCAATATTAATAGTTTTTGGGTTATGGTGACATCAATGGAAGACAAACAAAGAGACTTTGTAAGCTATGAATATGAAGGAGATCTTGTAAGGTTTCACAGAAAACGAAGCTATACCCGTTCTGATACCTACGCGCTCCACTGCCATTATTTTTATGAGGTGTATTATTTTATTGACGGCAAGGTAAGCTATCTGGTTGAAGGGAAGAAGTACATACCGACTCCGCACAGTATTCTTATGCTGGCTCCGAATGTGTTTCACGGCGTCAGAGTGGAGTGCGATACCGGATATGAAAGAATGTCGGTTCATTTCTCTCCTTTAACAGTGCTTTCGGAGAATACCTCTCTGCTTCTGGCGCCGTTCACCCCGGATTCGGCTCTTTCGGATATCTACTACGAGCATGTGGATTCCTTCGGGCTGGACCGATATTTTGAAGATATCTGCGCCTGCGCGCATATGGAGGACGATCTGAGAGACGCCGCTCTCGGACTCCGCACACAGAACCTGCTGCTTGAGATTGTAAGGATGAGCCGTCAGGTATCCGGACATTCCGCCGGATACGACAATGCCGCTGTCAGACAGATGATTCTGTACCTGAATGAGCATCTGACCGACGACCTTAACCTGGATCTGCTCTCCAGACAGTTTTATATCAGCAAGTATTACCTGAATACCTTATTTAAAAAAGCCACCGGAACCACGGTAATGAATTATGTCATTCATAAGCGGGTCGCGATGGCAAGACAGCTGCTGGCGCAGGGAAGCTCGCCGGCCAGGGCATCCGAAGCCTCCGGCTTCCAGGATTATTCCTCCTTCTTCCGCGCCTATAAGAAAATATACGGGAAGGCGCCGTCCCGTATGTAGCGCTCCTTCAGCCGGATGATCAGGCAGGCTGCCCCGATTCCGATCAGAACCCCGCAGATAACATCCGTAGGGTAATGAACCCCGACATAGAGCCTGGAGAGCGCAATCAACGCGGCAAGAACACATGCCGCCATGCCGAACGGCTTCGGCAGATACCGGTAATATATAACGGCCGCCGCGAACGAACTCGTCGCATGCCCTGACGGAAAGGAATAATCCGATTCCGGACGAATCAGCAGCTCAATCGCCGGCCAGGCATCGTAGGGCCGGATCCGCGCCACTGCATTCTTAAGGATCAGATTCGTGATCAGGAATCCGACAAGCAGGGAACACAGCGACAGGAATCCAGCCCTCCTCGTCTTCCGGGGGCCCAGCATAACAAGCGCCGAGACAATCCAGATCAGTCCCGCGTTTCCCAGCGAAGTAATAAAAATAACCGGCAGATTCAAAACATCCGCGCGCAGATTCTCCTGGATCCACAGAAGGACATCCCTGTCCCAGGCAGTTATCATTTCGAACATTGCAGCACTCTCCTTTCTCTCATCAGCCTTTTCGTATGGCGGATCCTTTGCGCAGATACATTCGGGGGATGCCGCAGTCCACAGTCTGCGGCATCCCCCGAACGTTCTAAAGCTGAAAGGTTACAGAAGCCTTCTCCTGCTCCTTCCTGCTCTGCTTATACC
>DVNP01000254.1 GCA_018714285.1 Candidatus Caccomorpha excrementavium
GAACCTTCCCCTCCTGAGTCAGCTTCACTCCTCTTGCCTTGCGCACGAACAGTGCGCTGCCCAGATTCTCTTCCAGAACACGGACGGCCTGGCTGACGGCAGGCTGCGAGACACACAGCTTCTCGGCAGCCTGGGTAAAGCTGCCGAGAAGCGCAACATAATAAAATATCTTATAATATTCAAGGCTTAAGGTCATCTATACACTCCCTATTATAATGTAATCCTTCCGGCCAGCAAAGTCAAAATATAATATCCTAATCAGTAAAAGGCAAAGAACACATCCGCAGGGAATGTCCTTTGCCCTTTCATTCTGTTGATCCGGTCCTTATACCGTAACCTCCGCTTTCACGCCGAGCAGTTCCCTGTTCTCAGAAAGAACCGGCCGTATTACCTGTTCAATATATTCTTCCGTCTGCTCCTTCGCCCTTCCAGTATATTTTGCCGGATCCATGGACTTTTTGAGGTCTTCAAGGCTCATATGGAAGGCCGGATCCGCGGCAATCAGCTCCAGCAGATTATTCTCCAGACCCTTTTCCTTCACATTCCGCCCTGCCTCCATGCTGAGCGTCCGGATTCTCTCATGCAGCTCCTGTCTGTCTCCTCCGGCCTTCACCGCGTCCATCATAATATTCTCCGTTGCCATGAACGGAAGCTCCGCCATCAGATGCTTCTCGATGACCTTCGGATAGACAACCAGTCCGTCCACCACATTCAGATACAGGGTCAGGATTCCGTCCACTGCCAGGAATGCCTCCGGAACCGACAGCCTCTTGTTCGCCGAATCATCCAGTGTCCTCTCAAACCACTGCGTGGCAGAAGTAATCGCCGGATTCAGGCAGTCTGCTATCACATACCGGGAGAGCGAGGCAATTCTCTCGCTTCTCATCGGATTCCTCTTATATGCCATTGCGGAAGAACCGATCTGATTCTTCTCGAAGGGCTCCTCAATCTCCTTCAGATGCTGAAGCAGGCGGATATCGTTCGAGAACTTATGCGCGCTCGCCGCGATTCCTCCCAGAACATTCAGCACCCTGGTATCCACCTTTCTTGAATATGTCTGTCCGGATACCTCATAGCACCCGGCAAATCCCATCTTCTCCGCAATCTTCTGATCCAGCTGCTTTACCTTCTCATGATCCCCCTCGAACAGCTCAAGGAAGCTTGCCTGCGTTCCGGTTGTTCCCTTGGACCCCAGAAGCCTTAAGGAGCCAAGCACATAATCCAGATCCTCCAGATCCAGTCTCAGCTCCTGCAGCCACAGCGTCGCCCGTTTCCCGACCGTAGTCGGCTGCGCCGGCTGGAAATGCGTGAACGCCAGCGTAGGAAGCTCCTTATACTTAAGAGCAAATTCCGCCAGCTCGGCCATGACATTCACAAGCTTCTTCTTCACCAGCCGGAGAGCCTCTGCCATAATGATGATGTCCGTATTGTCCCCAACATAGCAGGAGGTGGCTCCCAGATGGATGATCCCCTTCGCTTTGGGACACTGAACTCCGTATGCGTAGACGTGAGACATCACGTCATGCCTGACCATCGCCTCACGTTCCTTCGCCACATCATAATTAATATCCTCCGCGTGCTCCTTTAATTCTTCAATCTGCTCCTCGGAAACCGGAAGTCCCAGCTCATGCTCCGCCTCTGCCAGCGCAATCCACAGCTTCCTCCACGTGCGGAATTTCATGTCCGGAGAAAAGAGAAACTGCATCTCCTTACCCGCATACCGCTCTGAAAGCGGACTCACATACCTGTCATTCATACCGTTACCCATACCTTTCTATCTCAATCTATCTCTCAACACCTCTGTCTGCCGCCTTCCGTCCACGGCAAAAACAGGCGCGGTGTTCAGGACTATCTCTCATACTCTCCCCTGATATCCTGAGCGGGGGGATCCACCGGATAATTCCCGGTAAAGCAGCCGTCACAATAGCCCGAATCCCCGTTTACCAGCTCCCCGAGTCTATCTATGCTTAAATATCCCAGCGAATCCGCTCCGATGATCCCGCAGATCTGCTCCAATGTAGCATTATGTGCAATCAGCTGATCATCGGACGGTACGTCTGTCCCAAAATAGCAGGGATGCAAAAACGGCGGAGAGCTGATTCTTACATGAACCTCCTTCGCACCTGCCGCCTTGAGCATACCGACAATTCTCTCGCTCGTTGTACCCCTTACAATAGAATCGTCAATCATGACAATCCGCTTTCCCTTAACGGCCTCAGTCAGTACGTTCAGCTTTATCTTCACGGCCGACTCTCTCATGGATTGACCCGGCTTAATAAATGTCCTTCCGACATAGCTGTTCTTTACAAACGCCATTCCGAACGGGATCCCTGATTCCAGCGCATATCCCATTGCCGCTATGGTTCCGGAATCCGGAACCCCTGCCACCAGATCTGCCTCAACCGGGTGATCCTGCGCCAGAATCCGCCCCGCCATGATTCTGGAATGATATACGCTTATCCCGTCAAGCCGGCTGTCCGGCCTTGCAAAATAGATATATTCAAAAATACATTTCGCCCGCTTCTTCTGCACCATGGACCGATCGGAGGCAATGCCGTCCTTTGTAATCGAGACAATCTCCCCAGGCTCCACATCCCGGATATATTCCGCGCTCACTGCATCCAGCGCGCAGGTCTCGCTTGCAAGGAAATAGGTATTGTCCCTTTTTCCGATACACAGCGGCCGGAATCCGAACGGATCCCTGGCTCCAATCAGCTTTCTCGGACTCATTATGATCAAAGAATACGCTCCGGCCAGCTTCTTCATCGCATTCGCGATCGCGCTTTCCACGTTCCGTGTCTTCAGGCGTTCCCTTGCAATATGATAGGCAATAACCTCGGAATCTATCGTGGTCTGAAAAATCGCCCCCGTATATTCCAACTCCCTGCGCAGCATGGGCGCATTCACAATATTTCCGTTATGAGCAAGCGCCAGCGTTCCCTTCACATAGTTCAGGACAAGAGGCTGCGTATTCTCCGGTACGCTTGCTCCCGTCGTTGAGTATCTGACATGCCCCACTCCGATATCTCCGTTCAGCTTCTCAAGCTCCCCCGACGTGAACACCTCATTGACCAGCCCCATTCCCTTGCAGGATCTCACCTGTCCCTTCGGCCCCGCCGTATCGCTGACCGCGATGCCGCAGCTCTCCTGCCCGCGGTGCTGCAGAGCAAACAAGCCGTAATAGATAGAAGGGGCTACTGTCTGGGTTCCGTCCAAATCATAAGCTCCGAATACTCCGCATTCCTCATGAATCTCATCCGATATCAATTCATCGATACTAATTCTGTTCATTGTTGCCCTCATTTCTGTGCTGCCTTATACGCATATCTTCCTTCTGCCGGCAATCACAGACGTCTCGCTCTGCAAGCCGTCTGTTGTCACGAATAAAGGATGCCGCGTAGAGAAGCGAAATCCGTCCTCCGCGCGGCAGCCCTGCCTGTGTCAGTATCCAGTTAACCCTTACAGTCCGAGACGCTTGCAGACCTCCTGATAAGCGCCCTCCACATTGCCGAGATCTCTTCTGAAGCGATCCTTATCCAGCTTCTCATGAGTCTTAACATCCCACAGTCTGCAGGTATCCGGCGAAATCTCATCTGCCAGAATCACTTTGCCGTGATACCTTCCGAATTCAATCTTAAAATCAATCAGCTCAATGCCGCATTCCAGAAAATACCTGCACAGTACCTCATTCACCTTGAACGCGTATCTGGTAATG
>DVNP01000255.1 GCA_018714285.1 Candidatus Caccomorpha excrementavium
GGTGCCGGAGCATTTCCCTTGCCAGCTCATCATAATCCGTCTGAACGGTCTGTCTGATCTGTCCTTCGTAGAACTCACACAGCTCTTTTACGATATGAATCATATTGGAATGCTCCAAATCCAAATCAACAAGCAGCGCCGGCACCGGCTTTCCAACATCTCTGCCTTTTGCAGCCGCCTTTTCATACTTTGCCTGATCCTTGGCAAAACGCTTCTCTTCCCTGCGGTTGCGCGGAATTCCCTCAAAATACTTCTTAATCGCGGAATTCAGGCTGGTACCGAATACATACGGCAGATTCTCTTTCTTCAAAGCCAGCCTGTCTATCGACTGATCCACAAGCCTGATAAGAGAAACGGCTGTCCGTTCACACTCACCCCTGTCCAGAGTTTCCTTCTCATACACCGGAAGTCCCTTTTTCAACGCCTCAAGAGCGATCTTCTTCGCCTTCAGGGATTCTCTGGCCGAATACTCCAGGCCTTTCGCCACAGCCTGGGCAAATTCCTTCAGAAAGCTTTCTTCCAGGCATTTCTGCATCTTCTCGTTCAGCGCCTTAATATTCTCCTCATAAACCTCAGCCCCCGGCTGCTTAATCAGATAGCAGCTCATTGCAAAGAAATCCGGCTTTTCCTTTGTGATTCCCTGCTCCAGCTCATTCTTCAGGGCCTTCATAACCTCAATCAGCCTGTCTGCCTGTTCCTTCTTCTTATACATAACCGCAAGCTTTCTGAACTCCTCCGACCGGGTCTTATATACGCTGTTGTCTTTCGTAATCACATAAGGACTGAACACGTTCAGGAGCTTTCCGGCTGTTCCCTTCATTTCTCCCGCTATATTCTTCGGATCATCCTTTTTAATATCCGCAATATAAAGCGCCAGCTCATCCCTGCACTCCACTGCGGCCTGATGCGCACTGCCAAACTCTTTTGACAGGCGAATCGCCTTTGATGATATCTCGCGGAACTGCGCAATCAATGAATTCACCTGCTCCGGCGTGATGCCTTCTCCTTCCGATGCAGCTCCGAGCATGGCTTTCTTCAGAAGCCTTGTCTTCTCCGCCAGCTCCTTCTTCGCCGCTCTCTGGTTTGCCTTGCCGTTCAGAATCATGGCCTCGGTCAGCTGCTTGCCAATCCGCATAATCGGATTCAGGCTCGACATGGGATCCTGGAAGATCATAGAGATCCGGTTGCCCCGGTAATCATGAAATTCTTCCTCTGAAAGCTTCAACAGATCCTTCCCGTCATAGATAATTTCTCCGTTCTCAATAATGCTGTTCGGCGCAAGAATACCGAGCATGGCCTTTGCCGTAACCGATTTGCCCGATCCGGATTCCCCCACAATCGCCAGCGTCTCCCCGCGCCCCAGCTCCAGGCTGATATCCCTGACAGCCTTCACAGTGCCGTTATTGGTCTTAAACGATATCCTGAGATTCTTAACATCCAATATCTTTTCCATGCTTATTCCTCCGACCCTCTCAGTGACGGGTTAAACGCGTCGCGCAATCCGTTTCCAAACATATTAAAGCAAATCATTAAAAGAGCCAGGAATACAGCCGGGAAGAAAATAACATGCGGATAAGTGGACAGCGCGGACTGACCTCCCGCCAGCATAGTACCGACACTCGTTGTATTTCCCGTCTGAAGGTTCACAATGCCCAGGAACGACAGCATTGCTTCCGAATTAATGACGCCCGGAATCAAAAGAACCGCGGAGGTTACAATGGTTCCCAGCGCATTCGGAAGGATATGGCGGAAAATAATTCTCCTGTCCTTCGCTCCGAGCGTTCTTGCTGCCAATACATATTCCTGTCCTTTGTAGCGGTAGAACTGCGCTCTTGTCCGTCCGGCAATTCCAATCCAGCCCGTCAGCACGAACGCGAACAGAAGCGCTCCCAGCGTGCCGACCTGTCTCGCGAAATAGATCTGGAACAGGGTTGCCATAACGATAAACGGAATATCATACAGCACCTCAACAATACGCTCCATAACCAAATCGACCTTGCCGCCGTAATATCCTTCGATAGAACCATAGATCAGACCAATCGCCAGATTAATAATGGATACGCCGATTGACAGCGCGAATGACAGTCTCGCGCCGCTTGCCAGGCACACCAGAATATCCTTGCCAAAGGAATCCACGCCGAACAAGAAGCTTGCCTCAAAGCCGTTCTGGTACCGATACCATTCACCATACAGCGCCCTGACCTCATAGGTTGCCCCGTCATTCTTATTGGTATATCTTCTGACAACATATTCTCCGTTCTCGTCCAGATTGCCATTGCCGTCCACGACCATATAATTGCCGTCCGCAATATTCTCTTCCGTAGCAGTCTGGAATATATTCTGATAACTGCCGTCGTCATTATACTGTGCCCTGCCTCTGGCATCATGCGCATACCACACATTTACATCCGTATTATAAGATGCAAATTTGATCTCATTCCTATTGACAACCGGATAAATCACCTGTCTTCCGGTCTCCTGTTCATATTTCGTGACTGCGTTATATTCGTCCTGTGTCAGAGTCATGGTTGCGAAACCGACCTGGGCGTAAGTGTCCATCTCAATGTCGTAAAATGTATTGGTTCTTCCGGCGTCTTCTACCTCATAGATGTTATATACTTCAACAACCGCGCCGGGAATGGAATTATAATAATCATACGACTGCTGGTTCAGCCCTGTAAACTTCTTATGCCCGTCCAGAATACCAAACTGCGACAAAAACTGGCTTTTCGGCAGCACATAGCTGTAACGGGTATCCGAATATCTGACATTGAACCTTGAAAAAATCGGTACCAGCACGGCAAATAAAAGAAGCAGAACAATAATTACAGCCGCCACGACGGAACCTTTATTCCTGCTGAAGCGGTACCACGCGTCCTTAAAATATCCGATCGGCCTGGTCTCGAACTTCGTATCATGCAGCTTAACGTCTTTTTGTACGAACCGGAACTTCTCCGGAGCTATCTCTTTTATCTTATCGCTCATTATTTTTGCCACCTCCGATCCTGATTCTGGGATCAATCAAACCGTAGCTGATATCTGTCAGAATACTGGCCGCCAGACCAATAAAGGTATAGAACATTCCGATTGCCAGAAACATATCATAATCCCGTACCGTAATCGCCAGCGTATACAGTTTCCCTACTCCCGGAACTGCAAATATACTTTCTATAATCAGAGAGCCTCCCAGAATTCCAATAATTTCACCAAGAATCATCGGCAGAATCGGAACCATTGCATTTCTCAAAGCATGCCGTATGGTCGCCTGCGCGCCTGTCAGGCCCTTTGTTCTCGCTAACAACATATATTCACTGGTCAGAGTCTCTGTCAGCTCTGCCCTTGTATATCTCATAAGCCCCGCCATGGTACCGAACGCCAGTGCCAACGCGGGCAATACAATTGATTTTAACATAGCCGGGCTTAACCAATCGGTTCCTGACTTCATAACCATAGGGAACCATCCCAGCTTAAACGCGAAGAAATACTGTACCAGAAACGCGTAGACATAAGACGGCACAGAAATCAGCAGCATAACCAAAACAGATATCACCTGATCCTGCCATTTATTCTTTTTCAGCGCCGCATAAATACCAAACAGAATTCCCAAAGGAACACTAAAAATAATCGATGTGACATTTACCAGCAAAGTAGCCGGAAGCTTCTCCGCAATAATAGCGGTTACGGACGTATATTTCGGCGCAAGAGCCGTTGTTACGCCCCAGTTAAATTCTGTAAATACTTTCTTTAAATAGATTCCGTACTGTACCAAAATTGGCTTATCATATCCCCAGGCCTCTCTCATTGCCGCTACCTGCGCTTCAAAACCGCCCTGAACCGCAACATTCGGATTAGGAAGCAGACGCACCAATACAAAGCATAATGTCATAATGATAAAAAAGCTGACAAACATAAGAACAATTCGCTTTGCAATATATTTTACCATACCGTCACTCCTCTTCTCCGGATTCAATAATAAAATACGAACTACACTTAACATACACCTCTTCGTATATGCTAAATGTAGTTTATATTATCACTGTTCATCCGGGTTTTATCTTAATCCGTCCGATTCCCTTTCATTCTCTCCGAACAGATTATGCAGGACGGACAGGCACAGTACTGATACCTTCCTGCTGTGCCTGTCCCATCCTCCCCGCTGACCGAACCGGATCCGATCCGGCTGCTCGTCTGTTATTAATAGGTCAGGGAGTTATTATTCTCGGCTACATACGCTGCCCACTCGGCATCCGTGTAATTATAGGTCATCTCAGCAATTCCGCCGAAGCCTACCAGCTGAACGTATTCCTCCGTCGCATTCACGACCTTGCGAGACATCAGGGAAGCCGCTGTCCTGTAGTAAATAGGCGTACATACATAGGTCTCTAAGAAGCCTTCCTCGAATCCTGCAAGGATCTGAAGCTTGATGTCGCTCTCGGCTCTTGCATACTCACCCGTTGTTACGGCAATGTACCAATCATAGAAGCTCTTGGTAATCTCCTGTCCGTCTACCGTGATCGTAAGATCGCTGTACGGATCGAAGCCATACTCATTCAGCATGGCCGGATCCGCATAGCACTGCGTCATGCTGTAAGGATCCATGGCTGCGCCGCCCCATGTCGATAAAATCATTCCGAAGTTACCTGCCGTTGCGCTGTTGTAATAATCCGGATCCTCAACGAATTCCAGCTTAATCTTGCCTTCAAGAGACGTGCCTGCGCTTGCCTCATCAATTGCATCCTGGATGAAGTTGAAAATCTTCTTGTAAGAATCATCTGACTGATACATATGGAAGTCAATCTGAACCGTATCACCTTCATTCAGATCGCCCGCCGCAATCGCATCGTCATATGCCTGCTGATACAGCTGCGCTGCCTTATCCTTATTATATCCGGTAATCTCAGATTCATCACTAACCTCGTACACATTGCAGAGAGCCTGCTTTGCCTGCTCCGAATCTCTGTACAGAGCGCCCGTCTCCGGATCATAAACATACATATAATTCAGAAGTCCGTATCCGGCCTGATGGGTAGCAGTACACTGCTCCGCGAACTCCGTCCTGTCAATCGACAGAGCAATTGCCTGACGGAAATCCTTGTATGCAAGGAGGGTCATATTGATGCCCGATCCTGCCGCTTCCTGCAGTCTCTGCAGCGCTTCCTTGCTGGAATTGAACGTCAGCTTGGTTGTATAAGACTCCGGCGTATAGATAACAAAATCGGATGTTCTGTACGTATCCATATTATCCGCAACCAGAGACACCTCATCCAGCTCGCCCCTCAGGAACATCTGAAGAGCCGTAGCCTGCGTCTCGATAACCTGAGTATTAATCTTAGTTGTCTGATACATTCCCTCATGCTTACCGTCGGTGTAGCCGTACCAGTTCTCGTTCTTCTCCATGGTAATCTGCTTGTCTACCTGATATTCGGTCAGCTTGTAAGGGCCATAGGACATATAAGTATCAACCGATGTAGCATAGGTTGTCTTCATAATATCCCCTGTCTGTGTCATGTTGCTTTCATAAAGATCCTTATATACCAGCCAGTTGCTGGAAAGATTGTAGTAAAAATAAAAATCATCAATCTGATTCTTAAGAATGAATACAAGCGTATAGTCATCCTCTGCCTTCAGACCAACGTTCTCCCACGGAGTCTCTTCATAGACGCCGTTCTCAACGTAAATATAGTCCCCCTGAGAGCTCTCATAGGAAGCTCCTTCGGTAAAATAGGCCTCATATACCTCCTTCGGAGATACATAATCGCCGTCTTCGCCCTCTGCTACCGCCTCATCACGGTACTGGGTCTCGTCATCAATCGGAAGGATTCCGTTGCCTTCTTCATCCGTCACGCCATAGAAGCCTTCCATATCAATATAGAACTGCTCTACGCCGGCAGCCTGCGCATCTGCCATCGTATCATAGCCGGCATCAGCCAGAGAAGAATATTTTACCTGTCCTGCCTGATCATTATGCAGGTAAGCATCCGCGTTCGCAAGTGTGAACTGTCCCGTTGTATAAGAGGTAGCGCGGTAATTCTGAATCTCCGGATTCAGCATCTGCTGCATTGAATAGATGTAATCCTCGGACGTAATCGGAGTTCCGTCCTCCCAGCATGCGTTCTCATTCAGCTTAACGCGGAACGCATAGCCCTCTGTCGCATCCGCAGGCACACCGTAGATCTCGTTGCCCGCGTATTCCGCAGTAACATCAACCGGATCCTCTGCCGCCATCTCAGGCACGATTCTATATCCGTCCTTGGTATCGTTCAGATAGAACGCATACAGACCCATCTGCGTATAATCCATAATATACGCATCCTCGTTCGTTGTCCACTCATGCGGGTTCCATGTAGCAGGCGTTCCGGCCACATAGTTATTATACGTATAGGAATCCGCGGACTCGCTGCCGGTCCCTTCTGTTGTCCCTTCCGTGCCGGTTGTGGTGTCATTCCCTGATGTGGGATCAGCATTATCATTGCTGCCGCAGCCCGCCAGAGAAAGCACCATGATTGCACTCAGCACGAAGGCAACCATTCTTTTCTTCATAATGTTCCCTCCTGAAAAAGTAATTGCTTTGACAATGAACGCACATTCAGACCATATCATTATAAAAAGCCTTTTAAACATGCTCGTCTTTGAATACATGTCTTTAAAAGGCTCCTCTCTCACTGTCCTATTAACTTATCATTGCCTCCACGTTTTGTAATTATATAGAAGTTTCTCATATTTGTCAATACCAAAATCCCTGGCATAAGAAAATTACCAGGATCCGGAATGCGCAGGAAAACGCTCCGGAATACTCCGGAAATTCAGGCCATTCCTGCCAGAATGACACTCATGCCAATCCCCGCGGCTGTTGCAAATAATGCCCCCGCCAGCGTATATCTGGTTCTGGTCACCCTGGCCGTCATATAATAAACACTCATTGTATAAAAGATTGTCTCTGTACAGCTCATCATAATAGAAGTGATACAGCCCAGATAGGAATCCGGTCCATATTGACGGAATATATCAAGCGCCAGACTCGTTGCCGCCGAGGACGAGAACATACGGACAACAGCCAGCCCAACCAGCTCTGCCGGAAAGTGAAGAACCCCGGCGGCAGGAGCAACAGCCGCTGACAGATAATCAAGCGCTCCTGACGCGCGCAGCATTCCGATTCCGACCATCAGACCAATCAGGGTCGGAAGAATATGGAGCACAACCCGAAACCCTTCTTCTGCTCCTTTCACAAACTCATCATATACGGATACCTTCATCAGAAGCCCGAAGATAACAATATACAGAATCGTAACCGGTATAATATAATCAGACAAATAGAAAATAAACTTCATGTTCCGGCCCACCCAGGATTTTCCTTACAGTTTATGAAGGGCTCCTGTTATCTATGACGGAAATCCTTTCCCGTCCCGCGGCCGTTTGCCGGCATGCCGGCTTCAACCGCATCCCGCTGCTCAGATCTGCTGCGGCTCCGACGCGCGAATCTGTTCCGTAATATAATCCGCCATATCCTCCTTCGGAATTCCAAGCGGGATAGACAGCTCGGAATACAGGCGCTCCTCAGCCAGCCTGAGATATTTCTCATCCATGGCCGTTGTCTTCTTGCCCTGCTGAATCCGCTGCTGCTTTCTCAGATACAGCGTCTTTATAATTCGAATCCACTCGCGGCAGTCGCCGCTCTTCATCGCATTCCTGTAACTCTCTTCCCGCAGCTTATCATTCCCGACCCATAGCTGTCCAATCTCCGGGATCTCCCTGATCAGCGCATCCGCCTCCTCCTTCGACAAAATGGGCCGCATATAAACCTTGTTATTGTCAACCGGCGTAAACAATCTGCCTCCGCTGTCGCCGCAGGGCATCAGAATATAATAGAGCCGTCTGTCTTATATGAATTATACTGCTTCTTTACCTTAATGATCAAAGAACCGTCAGGCTCCGTCTTCCTGTCTTCGATCACATATCTGGTTCCGCTTCTGTCCAGCTTTCTGCAATATACCTCCAGTTCCTCAGCAGGATTCGCTCCATTCATCGTGTCAAACCGGATCGTCTGCAGCAGGCAGGCGCTGGTAATTCTTCTCATATCACAATACCTCACTTCCTTAAGCTGTTTATATTTTAACATATTTTTATGTCATGCGTCAATTAATTTTTGGGCAAATATCACAATTTTGTGGAATAACACAATGGTATTGTCATATGTTTTTGTGCACATTGACCAAATTCCGGGT